>JAYVXV010000030.1:0-8762 GCA_043784905.1 Holophagaceae bacterium
TGCCAGCCCGGCCCTCAATCTTCAAATGACCCTGACTTAACTCGGATTTTGCGTTTGTGCTCAAGGTCAGCAGGCATCAGGCCTCTGGCTTCAGGCATCGTGGTTGATTTTGGATGGGCCATCTTGCACACATGCATGCGATAGCGACCTACGACAACGAGGCCCGATGTCCGAGGCCTGAAGCGGCCTGGAACAATGACAACTGCAAAATCCGGGTTCAATGTTCAGAGGCCTAGCTTGGCCTGTTCCCCACTTTCATCCGGCCCCGGCGTCGCCAGTTCCGCGTCGGTCACGAGATCTTCTTCCTCATCGAACGCCATGGCGCTGCCATCAATCTTGGCGATGCCTACGACCTTGTCCTGATCGGAACCGAGGTTCAGGAGTTTGACGCCTTGAGCTGCACGGCCGGTCTTGCGGACCTCATCAATGAGGAACTTGATGACCATGCCTTCCTGGCTGATGAGCAGGCAGCCTTCGCCGGGTTTGACCAGCTTGAAGCCCACGACAGGGCCATTTCGGACACCCGCGCGGATATTGATGACGCCTGTACCCCCGCGGCCCTGAAGCCGATAATCCTGCAGGAGGCTGCGCTTGCCATAGCCCTTTTCGGTAACCGTGAGCAGCATGCCGTGATCGGCGGTGCTTTCGTCCGCCTGAACACCCTCGGGCAAGTCAGGCAGCGCGTCCCCCACTTCCATATCCACAATGCGGTCCCCAGAACCCAGGCGCATTCCACGAACACCCGTGGCCACTCGGCCCACGGAACGGATATCTTCTTCGCCAAATCGGATGGCCTTGCCTTGGGCCGTGGCGAGAAGAATCTGCTGGTCGCCGGTGGACCTTCGGACGGCCACCAAGCTGTTTCCATCGTCAATGTTCAACGCGATGAGGCCGTTGGCGCGAATGTTCCCATAAAGACTGATAGAAGTACGCTTAACGGTTCCATCGCTGGTGGCGAAGACCAGGAATTCACCTTCGGGGAATTCACGAATCGCCATGAGCGTTACGACATTTTCGCCGTCTTTTAGGCTAATAAGGTTTTTGATGTGCTTGCCGCGGGTATTGGCGGCGGCTTCGGGCAGATCGTAGACTTTGAGGGCATAGACGTAGCCCCGGTCCGTAAAAGCCATAAGGGTATCGTGGGCTTTGGTCATAAAGAGCTGCTCGACGAAATCCTCGTCCTTCGTCTTCATGCCCAGCTTGCCCTTGCCGCCCCGCTTCTGCTTGCGATAGGACTGAAGATCCGTTCGCTTGATGTAGCCGGTCTTGGACATGGTGACGACCATCGGATCGTCAGGCACCACGTCTTCCATGCGGATGCTACCGGAATAGCCCACGATCTCGGTACGACGGTCCTCGCCGAACTGATCCACGATGGCGTTGAGTTCTTCCCGAATGACGCCGAGGAGCAGCGATTCGTCCGCCAGGATGGACTTGAGGTGGGCGATGGTCTTTTCGAGTTCAGCCAGTTCGTCGAGGATCTTTTGGTGCTCAAGTCCCGTGAGACGCTGAAGGCGCATGTCCAGGATGGCTTGGGACTGAATGGCGCTGAGTTTGAGGCTGGGATCTTTTTTGATCTCCGCCGCTGACGCGAACTTGCCTTCCATGAGGCCTTGTTTGGCTTCGTCGGGCGTCTTGGCGGCGCGGATGAGCTTGATGACCGCGTCCAGATGATCCAGCGCGATTTTGAGGCCCAAAAGGACATGGTGCCGCTCTTCAGCCTTGCGCAACTGGAACATGGTGCGGCGGGTCACCACCTCGCGCCGGAAACCCAGAAATTCCTGGAGCATTTCCTTTAAGGTGCAGACCCGGGGCTGGCCGTTGACGATGGCCAGCATGGTGATCGGGAAAGAGTTCTGGAGCTGCGTCTGTTGATAAAGCTGATTCAGGACGATGTCAGAGGGCTCGTTCTTTTTGAGTTCCACCACCAGGCGGATGCCTTCGCGGTCGCTTTCATCCCGGAGATCGCTGATGCCATCTATTTTTTTGTCCCGCACCAATTCGGCGATCTTCTCGGTAAGGGTGGCCTTGTTCACCTGGTAAGGCAGCTCCGTAAAGACCAGCTGTTCCCGATCACCAGCACGCTTGATTTGTTCCACGTGGCCCTTGGCACGCACCACACAACGTCCACGACCGGTGCGGTAAGCATCCACCACGCCCTCGGTGCCAAGCATGAGGCCGCCCCCAGGGAAATCGGGCCCCTTGATGTGGGTCATAAGAACGTCCAGGCCGATGCTGGAGTCTTCGATGAGCGCCATAATGGCCGCGCAGCATTCCCGCAGGTTGTGGGGCGGAATGGAGGTGGCCATGCCAACCGCGATGCCCTGGGACCCATTGATCAACAAATTTGGGAAACGAGTCGGGAGGACCAGGGGCTCGACCTCAGAACCGTCGTAGTTGGGGCCAAAATCCACTGTGTCCTGGTCAATGTCGTCCATCATCGCGCTACCGGTCCGGCTCAGGCGAGCCTCGGTGTAACGCATGGCGGCGGGGCGGTCCCCGTCAATGGAGCCGAAATTCCCCTGTCCATCCACCAGCGGGTGACGCAGGGAGAAGGCCTGGGCCATGCGCACCAAAGTGTCGTAGGCCGGCACGTCGCCATGGGGGTGGTATTTACCGATAACGTCGCCGACCGTACGCGCGGATTTGCGGTAGGCCCGGTTCCACTCATTGCTGGATGCCTTCATGGCGTAAAGCACCCGGCGGTGGACGGGTTTAAGGCCGTCTCGTACATCAGGAAGGGCCCGGCCCACGATCACGCTCATGGCGTAATCGAGGTAGGACTTCCGCATTTCTTTTTCGATTTCGATGGGTTCAATTCGGGTCATGGGCTACTCATGTTCTACGTGGAACATCACTCGGAAGTTCTGAGATTTCTGATGACGATCGTCTGGAAATCTATAGGGTTAATGAACTAAATATCAATGTTTTCAGCTAATAATGCATTGTCTTCAATGAAGCGTCGCCGGGGTTCCACCGCGTCGCCCATGAGAATGGTAAATATCTCATCGGCCTCGACCGCGTCGTCCACCTTCACTTGCAGCATGGTCCGGCGCTCAGGGTCCATCGTGGTTTCCCAGAGTTGTTCGGGATTCATTTCGCCCAACCCTTTGTAGCGTTGGATCATGAGGCCGCGCTTACCTTCTTCCAGGACCATGGCCAACATCGCTTCGGGGGAATCGAAAACCAGCTCTTTGCCTAACTTGGGAGCTTCGGTGGGCTCAGTGGCATCAGGTTCGTCCGACTCCTCTTCGTCTTTGTCGCCTGCTTTTTCGCTGCCTTTTCCGCCAGCCTTTTCGGGTTTGGCCTCTTTGAGGCGGCGGAGCTTCAACTCGCCCCCCACAAATGCCGACAATTCATGGTGTAGCGACACTAAACGACGGAACTCCCCCCAATGGGCCACTTGGTGGTCAATCCAAAGGGTAATTGGTCGGTTCAAATGCATTCGGGTTAGGCGTATGCGATGCGTCGCCGGCACAGCTTCAACCGCTGCGATTTCACCTTCCATATCCACGGCCTCTGTGGCGGCGGTGGTTTCGACCTCGGTCTTACCCAATCCTGCCTTCGCGAGTGCTTCGGCCAATTCTGTCACCGTGTTCAGGTTTCCAAATCTATCAACATCCAATAAGCCCAGCTTGTTCAGGCCGTCCACCAGGGGCCGGGCGTAGCCACGGCGGTCCAGCTTGGCGTAAAGCTGCTGAACTTCACCGCATTTTTTAAGCTCACGCACCAAGGCAGCGCCCTTGTGCTCGCTCCCGTCGGGCAAACTAAGGCTCCAGCCGTCCAGTGCCTTTTGGAACAAAAATTCTTCGAGCGCCCTTTCGTCCTTCAGGTACTTCTCTGTCTTGCCTTTTTTCACCTTAAAGAGCGGTGGCTGCGCGATGTAGAGGTGCCCCCGTTCCACGATTTCTGGCATTTGGCGGTAGAAAAAAGTGAGCAACAGGGTGCGGATATGCGACCCGTCCACGTCAGCGTCCGTCATCAGCACAATCTTGTGGTACCGAAGGTTGGCAACTTTGAATTCATCTTTGCCGATGCCGGTGCCCAAGGCCTGGATCAGGATGCGTAGTTCGTTGTGGCCCAAGATTTTATCGAAACGCGCCTTTTCAACATTCAATACCTTGCCCTTGAGGGGCAGGATCGCTTGATTGGCGCGGTTGCGGCCCTGTTTGGCGGAACCGCCTGCAGAATCGCCCTCCACCAGGTAGATTTCCGAAAGGGCTGGATCTTTCTCCTGACAATCCGCCAATTTGCCCGGCAGACCGCCACCATCCAGGGCGCCTTTGCGCCGTGTAAGTTCACGCGCTTTGCGGGCGGCTTCGCGGGCCCGGGCGGCTTCGATGGCCTTCTCCAGGATAGCCCTGGCCTCTCGGGGGTTCTCTTCAAAGAAGCTTGTGAGCTTCTCGTACACAATGGTCTGGACGACGCCCTTCACTTCTGAAGAGACCAACTTATCTTTGGTCTGGCTGCTGAATTTTGGGTCCGGCACCTTGGCGGAAAGTACGGCGGTCAGACCCTCACGGACGTCCTCGCCCGACAGGGTGACCTTCGCGGATTTCAGCAGGTTGTTCGCCTCGGCATAGGTGTTGATGACCCGCGTCATGGCCGCCCGGAAACCCTCAAGATGCGCACCACCATCGCGGTTGCGAATGTTGTTGGTGAAGCAGTAAAGGGTTTCTTGGTAGGTGTCATTCCATTGCAGTGACACCTCGACAGTGGTGTCGTTCTTGGTGTCCTCGATGTGGATAGGCGGCTTGTGCAGCACTGTTTTGTTACGGTTCAAGTGCTCGACAAAGGCGTCAATACCGCCCGCGTTGATGAAGTCGTGGGTATCGCCAGTACGTTCATCCGTAATGCGGATGTGCACACCCTTGTTGAGGTAGCTCAACTCCCGCAGACGCTGACTCAGGGTCTCGAAACTGAAATCTAGAACATTGTTGAAAACTTCGGTGTCGGGCATAAATCGTACCCGAGTCCCGCGCTTGGTTGTGGGTCCAACTTTTGCGAGAGGCTTATCTGGTTTGCCCCGCGTGAACGTCATCGCGTATTCCTGCCCATCCTTCCAGACCGTCAGCCAAAGCGTGCTGGACAGCGCGTTCACACACGACACGCCAACGCCATGGAGTCCGCCCGAAACCTTGTAGGCATTCTTACCGTCCGTGTTGGTGTTATCGAATTTTCCACCCGCGTGAAGGACGGTCATGATGACTTCTGCTGCGGAACGGCCCTCTTCTTTATGGATGTCTACGGGAATACCGCGTCCGTCGTCTTCTACTGAACAACTTCCGTCTGTGTGAAGAAAGACATTCACTTGGCTACAGAAGCCTGCCAGGGCTTCATCTACAGAGTTGTCTACCACTTCGTAAACCATATGGTGGAGACCACTGCCGTCATCGGTGTCGCCAATATACATCCCAGGCCGTTTGCGCACGGCCTCAAGATCGCGGAGGACAGTGATGTTATCGGCGGTGTACGTGGATTGAGGTTCCTGAACGCGCGGTGCGGAGACTTCTTCTTCTGACATCAAGGCTCACTTTTCAAAACAGGCTAAAAATGCGCGGATCCTGGAGCTTAAACAGCCGCAGGACTTGCGAAGCGGACGGGCATGAGGATGTAGCGGAAGCTTAAATCCTCGAGGCTGGGGCTCATGAAAATGCCCTGGCCCACCTCATCCTTGAACTGGTATACCACTTCCTCACCTGGAAGCCGTTCCAACAGCTCGGTAAGGTAGTCAATGTTGAAGGCAAGCTCAAAGGAAGCTTCTTCACCCGAGAAGCTAAGGGTGCCTTGGTTGACGCCTTCATCGGGATGTTGAAACACAACTTTGAGATTTGGAAATTCAAAAAAGAGTCGAACATTCTTGTTGTAGTCATCCTTCTTCAGCCCTGCAATCCGCAAGGTCCGAAGGAAATCCTCGCGATCCAAAATGACGCGCTTAGGCAACTCGGCCGGGAGCACTTTTTCGTAGGCCGGGTAGTTACCCGTCACCAAGCGGCTCGACATCTTGAGGCCGGGTTGCGCCATGAAAAGCGTGGTGCTGTCCCAATGCAGGGTGATGTCTCCATCCTGGGATGGAAATGAAGGCAGCAGGTCCAGTGCGCGTTTGGGGACGATAAGGCGGACGTCTTCGGTCAATCCTGTGGGGTGCTGCATTTCGACCACCGCCAGTCGAAAGCCATCGGTCGAAACGATCCGGACGAATGTTTTCCCAAAATGCATCAGCACCGCAGACAGCGTGGGCTTCGTCGCATCACGGCTCACCGCAAGAGATCCCAATTGGACAGCTTGCTTCAATAAAGAAAGCGGCAGGTTCACTCCGGGGAGGGATGGACCGGGTACCGGAAGCTCAGGAAAGCCCTCTCCGGGTTGCAGGTTGTGTTCGGAGTTGTAGCCTTTGGTGCGGAGCCACAGTCGTTGAGAATTCTCCGGCCATTCGAGCGTCAGAACACCATCTGGGTACGCCTTGACGGTTTCAATGAACTTCTTGCCCGGAATGGCAACGGTACGCTCTCCTGCGCCCTCAACGGGTAAGGTTGCGTCAAAAGCCAATTCCATGTCTGTGGCCCGAAGGGTCAGCTCGCCACGTTCCAGGTGCAACAGCACATGCTGAAGAATCGGCAGCGTAACCCTGCGATCCAAAGCGTGCTTCAAAATCCCCAAGGCTCTATCCAAGCGTTCCTTAGAGACTTGGATTTGAATGCTCATGATTCACCCAAGAATGATTCTGATGATGGGAGAGAGAAAATGCGGAACAGAGTCGCAAACCCTTAGTCTACCTGGAAAAACCGCTTGTGCGGAGCCTGTGGAAAGGAAGGGTGGAACGAGGCACCCCTGTGGATTCTTCAAGCGGAAACGAAGGGAGGGACATCCTGGGATACACGCAATGCACACGAGGGGAGCAGAGGGTCGGCGGAACTTGTGGAACAGCATTGTAGGCTGCCCTGGAATCAATGGATGGTGTTCAACAGGCCGTGCACAGTTTTGTGGAAATCGGGGTCACGCCCCATGCGTTGCTTCACCGAATCAATGGCGTTCATCACGGTACTGTGGTGCATGTTGCTAAAAGACCTTCCGATGTCCGAAAAAGAAGCCCCGGTCAACTCGCGGGCCAAGTACATGGCCACCTGTCGGGGGACCAGGACATTGTGTTGACGGGATTTTTTCTTCATCAAATCGTTAAATGAGAGATTGAAGGTTTCTGCGGTCATTCGATACACCCGCTCCATGGGGATGGTGGCGCTCGCCTCTTGACCACTCTGGCCTTGAAAAGCGCTTATGGCGATATCAAGACTGGGCGGGACTTTCAGAAAATCACTCTGGAACATGACTCGGTTCAGAAGACCCTCAAGATCTCGAACGCTGCCTTTGGCCTTGTGGCTGATGAAGGCCAACACATCATCGGGCACCGGCGGAAAATCTTTGTAGAAATCTTCTTCTAGTTTCTTCTTGAGAATCGCGATGCGCGTTTCAAAATCCGGTGGCTGAATATCGGCCGTGAGCCCCCATTTGCAGCGCGTGATGAGACGCTCATGGAGTCCTTCCAATTTCTGCGGAGGGTTGTCTGAGGTAATGACGATCTGTTTTCCATGCTGAAGCAAGTATTCGAGAATATAGAAGACCTCTTCTTGCGTTCTTTCCATGCTCCGAAGGGTCTGAACATCGTCCAGGAGCAGGACGTCCTGGGCTTGATATTTTCGTCGCAGAGGTTCGGTGTTGCGCGCCTTGATGCCTGCCGTGAGCTCATGAAAGAAACTATCCACCTTGAGATAGCAAACGGCCAGCTCTGGATGCCTCGCTTGCAGGGCCTGGCCGATTCCGATCATGAGGTGGGTCTTTCCAAGCCCCGCGCCACCATAGAGAAAAAGCGGATTCATATTGAAGGACGCATTGGCCTTTCCATGATTATCAACTACGGCCTTCGCCGCAGAAAAGGCCAGCAGATTGCCAGGCCCAACCACAAAACGATCCAAGGTGTAGCGATGAAAAAGTGGTGGGAAAGGTAGGGGGGCTTCAGGCGGAAGGACATCGCTGGATACAGGCATTCCCACACGCTTGACCGGGGTGCTTTTTTTCGGGGCCGCGCTTCCCGCAACACTGAAGTTCAGTTTCAAGCGTGAGAGTGACGCTTGGGCCAACGCATCGTTGAACTCTTCAGCCAATTGCTGCTCGATCCAAATGCGCGCCGATGGATTCGGAACCTGAATCCACAGCAAATCTCCATCAGCACGAATGGGGACACAGGGTTCGACCCACTCCTGAAAACTTGCGGGCGAAAGGCGCTCCCGCAGGCCCTGGCAAAGGGATTCCCATAGGGCTTCGTGTTGAGTGGACTCCATGGATCACCAATGATGAACACGCTTCCAGCGGACCTGAGCGTTGGGATCCGTTTCGGGCCAAAGGTCTGGAGGCGGGATGGAAACTCTAGCACCGCCACCGACCCTTGAAGCAATCCTCACCCAACCTTAATTCCCACTTGAGTAAAGTTGGGTTTCCAAGTAGGCTCGAAGGTTCGCCTGTGCCCCTTGCGGGGTCCAGGTCACGAGGTGGACCATGAAGCGCACTTTCCAGCCGAACAATCGCCGCCGCGCCAAGAATCACGGCTTTCTGTCCCGGATGAAGACCAAGAATGGCCGTATGGTGCTCAAGCGCCGTCGCGCCAAAGGCCGTCACGTCCTCGCACTCTAATCAACCTGCCATGCAGGTGGCTGGGCGTTACCGCGTCATCCGCCATTCCGATCATGCGCTTCCGGCCCCGGCGGCGC
>JAYVXV010000031.1:0-2652 GCA_043784905.1 Holophagaceae bacterium
TCTCGCGGCGCCTTTGGCGCGTCTTAAAAAACAGTCGCGGCCACTGGCCGCATCCCTATTGAACCCCAGGACTCAGGACCCAGGACTCACCCCTCACAACCTCATCAATACTCATTCGCCAGCTCCGAGGCCCGAACTTGTTTCTCGAAGGCCTGAAATACGGGCGCACCAGCCTTTTGCGCAATCCATTCCGCTACGCGGATGCCATCCACCGCGGCGCTGGTGATGCCCCCCGCAAAACCCGCACCCTCACCGCAGGGATAGAGCCCCTGGTGCGAGATGGATTGCCCATCTTCGCCCCGAAGGAGCTGGATGGGGCTGCTGGTGCGGCTTTCGATGGCTAGTAGGATCGCGTCTTTGGAGGCGAAGCCGTGGATCTTTTTGTCAAAGGCTGGCAGCGCGCCGCGCAATTGTTCTTGTACGAAATCGGGCAGGCAGAGTCGGATATCCGAAGGCACCGCGTAAGGACGAAAGCTTGTTTGCGGCAGTTTGCCGCTGGCCTTCATGCGCATGAAATCCAATACGCTCGTGCCTGGCGCGCCGTAGGTTTCCCCTGCGGCCTTAAAGGCTTTTTGTTCCCAGGCGCGCTGGAAATACATTCCGCCCAGCGGGTGGTCGCTGCCGAAATCTGAAGTATTCACCTTAGCCACAAGGCCGCTATTGGCGAATCCGCTATCTCGCTTTTCGTTGCTCATGCCGTTGACCACCACGCCGCCTGCTTCACTCGAGCACTGGATTACCTCGCCGCCAGGGCACATGCAAAACGAGTAGGCTGCGCGGTTCAGGCCCAGGTTACACACCAGCTTGTAGTCCGCGGGCGGCAGGCTCGGATGGCCCTTGCTGGGACCGTACTGATTCTTGTCAATGAAATCCTGGGGATGCTCCACGCGAACCCCCATGGCGAAGGGCTTCTGACGCATGGCCACCGCATGACGGTGCAGCATCTCAAAGGTGTCGCGAGCACTGTGGCCAGGCGCCAACACAATGGCATCGCAGGCGATTTCTTCGCCGTTCTGAAGCACCGCAGCGATGACCTTTTCATCTTCAAAATGGATATCAGCCAGCTTGGATTTCCAATGGTATCGAACACCCCGAGCTTCGGCATCCTTGCGAATGAGCACTGAGCATTTACGGATCACGTCGGTACCGACATGGGGCTTGGAGAGGTAGAGAATGCGGGGGTTGGCGCCATATTTTACGAAGGTCTCTAGCACGTAACGGGTGGCAGGATGGCCGATGCGCGTGGTGAGTTTCCCATCGCTAAAGGTGCCCGCACCGCCTTCACCGAATTGCGAATTGGCCTCCGGGTCCAGTTTGCCGTTTTGCCATAGGGCGTTGATGCCTTGGACGCGCTCGCTCATGGCGGGACCGCGCTCCAGGATGATGGGTTCGATGCCGTAATCCAGTAGACGAAGCGCGCAGAAAGTACCCGCAGGGCCACTTCCGACGATGACCACGCGGGGCCTTCGCGGGGCAGGCAGAACCATGTAGGGCGAGGCGGGTGGCGCAGCTTCGAGCTTCAGTCCCGGCGGTAATTCCATCGTCGAGAAATCCCGGGATGTTTCAAAACTCAGCACCACCAGAAAACGGATGGCGCCCTTGTGACGCGCATCTAAGCTGCGCCGCTCCAGGACCACGTCGGAATAATCCGAAGGTTTCCCGCCCAACGCGTGACTCAGCGGCAGCGCCAGATCCAGCTTTTCCTCGCCAAGATTCAGGGGCAGATTTGTGAGGAGGTAGCGCATAGACATTGGGGCTCCGGCGAAGGGATTCCAAATGGAATCAAGGCCGTAATCAGTGTAGCGCGGTGTTTCGATAAATATTGAGCCGCAGCCCAGACATGTACCCGCCAGTTCTTTCCTGAACCTTCCCCCACTTCACGGCAAGATTAGAGATGGAGGTTTTGATGTCGGTTCTGCCCGCCCTAATTTTGCCTGCTCTACTCGCCCAAATACCCGCGCCAACGCCCGTGCCCGCGCCAGATCCGACGCCTTACTTCAAATGCACACTGACCCTAAAAGGAACCATGCGCATTGTGACTCAGGGCAAGAATGCTGAGGGCCGAACCTCGGTGGAGCAGAGAACGGAAACCTTCAACTACCGCATTCCTGGTTGGTTGAAGGAGAATGCTTACGCTCAAGGGCCGGTGGTTTGGGAGTTCTACCCTTCTCACGATCCCGCATCCAAGACCACCGGGCGCCTGGACATGGCGGTCCAAACGCCCGAGGAAAGCGTAAAGTTCACCTGCACCCAGCCCACACCCTATGGAAGTTTTGCTTTCTTCGCCAGCTCCCGGGGGCGCGCTATTTCAGCGGTGGCCAGCATGGCGATCACCGGTACCGCTCAGGTCACCAAGGCAGGCGTGACCATCACCGAAGAGCGAACGTTCCCTAGTCTGCCGCTCCCGAACGTCAAAAAAGGCGACAACGATTACTCCGCCCCCACCTTGCAGTTTACGGGGTCCAGCCTGTGGACTTTACCGAACGCCCGTGGGCCCTTTGATGCTCGCGCCACCATCACCTATGCCCACGGGAAAGATGGCTTGCGGGCCGACGGGAAAGTGGATGTGGGATTCCAGCTCGACCCCTCGGCAAGATCCGCTACGCCAAAGTAAACGGGTGTTGCAGACTGAGGCGGTGCCTCAGTCTGCAA
>JAYVXV010000032.1:0-8749 GCA_043784905.1 Holophagaceae bacterium
TCAGGCCTCGTTGTCGTGGGTCGCTATCGCATGCATGTGTGCAAGATGGCCCTTCCAAAATCAACAACGAAGCCTGAAGCCAGAGGCCTGATGCCTTCTCACCTTGAGCACAAACGCAAAATCCGGGTTGAATGCAACTTGGTATGAGGCCTGAGCCCCAAGTCTCAAGTCCCAGGCCCCAAGTTCCAATCAGATCAGGCATCATGAAGGCATGGCACGCGCAGACGCATGGATGAATCCCTGGCCCAAACGACTCCTGAAATGGGGGCTGATTTTCTTTGTCCTATTGGCCTGGAAGCTGGCCTGGGTGGTGGGTCCACGCTGGGCGGGATCCGCCACGGGGCAGGGAACAGCGGCACCTGCGCTGTTCCGTTTTCATGCGCGGATGATCCTGAAGTCCACACTTGGTTATCCGAGGCAGCTCGACGCCACGATTCCGGCCCCCGCGCAAGGGTCCAATGCTTCGGCGCAGCTGCAGCTGATGAAATTTTGGGATGGCAAGAATTGGGGGCCCGAGGCGCTCAAGACTGGCCACGTGGAAGGCAAATCGCTAAAAATTCCGGCGGGTAAATTGGTGTTCGTGGACGTCGTAGAAGTAACCCCGGCCCGTGACTACAACGGCCCCGTGATGTGCCAGGTGGACTACCGCGTGCGATGGGAATTCGATGAAGCCTCGCGAGGATTATTTCAACATCGCCAGCTCATTGATCTGCGGATGCCCAGGGGTCTGACCATCGGCGGGCCCGGACAGGAACTTTCAAAACAAGTGACGCTGGAGCGGCAGTCCTGGTGGGGGCCGCAGTGGACCTTGCAGGATGCCGCGCAATGGCAATCGCAGGAAGCAGGCAGGGCCTCGGAGGGTTTGGCCTGGCTGCCCTGGCTGATGTAACACGAAGTCCCGAGTCGCGAGGTTCGTATGCCCCTCTCTTTCCCCTTTCAGCGCGGACAATTGGTGGTGGTGGTCACCAATGCACCGCGCCAAAAAATTTGGGGCCGCATGTTGGGCCTTGAAAGCGCGGGCATCGCCCTACGGGGTATTGATCTCGCCCCTTGGGAGGATGTGCTTTCCCTCGTGAAATCCGGACTTCTGGAGCAGGTCGCATTGGATACCCGATTCATCCCCATGCATCGGCTAGAGCAAATGTACCTGGACGAGCCCAGCTCCGGCGCAGCGAGCCTCGCCCAGATTTTTGAGGAGCGCACGGGGATGAACGCTATGGATTTCCTGGTGGACTTGGACCAGAACCCTCATCGGCGGAAGCGGCGATGAACGCCAACCACGAAGCCTGGATGCGCGTATTCCGTAAACGCGCATTGGCACTTTCTCGTCACATCGTCCTTCCTGAAGGTCGTGATGACCGAACGCTCCAAGCCGCATCCACGTTACGTTCAGAGGATATTTGCCGGGTGACGATTCTCGGGAATGTGGACGCCATCACCAAGCGCGCTGATGAATTGAAAATTAATATCGAAGGCGTCAACATCCTTGACCCCGACACCGATGACTTAACGCATGAGTTTGCGGGAGAGTTCTGGGAGCTGCGCCGTGCGAAGGGCATCACCGAGCAACTGGCGTTGGAGACCGTGCAGGATCCCCTCTGGTTCGGCGGCATGATGGTGCGTCAAAACTTGGCCGATGGCTTCGTGGCCGGGGCCTTGAACACCACGGCGGAAACCGTGCGGGCCTGTTTGCAGACGCTGGGCCCCGCCCCAGGCATCAAGACGGTGTCGGGCTGTTTCGTGATGATTCATCCCCTTGAAAATTTTGGCGAGCGCGGCGCGATGATCTTTAGTGACTGCGCGGTAGTGCCCGATCCCACACCCGAACAATTGGCGCACATTGCATTGGCAGCGGCGGCTAGCGCCCGACAATTGTTGGGCATCGAACCCCGCGTGGCCTTGCTGAGTTTTTCCACCAAGGGCAGCGCTGAACACCCGCGTGTGGAGAAAGTTCGCGCGGCCCTTCAGGTACTAAAATCCCTAGCGCCAGACCTGCTCTGCGATGGCGAGATGCAATTGGATGCGGCGATCATCCCAGAAATCGGCCAACAGAAGGCCCCAGGTTCAACCGTGGCAGGCCACGCCAACGTACTGGTTTTCCCAGATCTCGACGCGGGCAATATCACGTATAAGGCTGTGGAGCGCTTCGGTGGCGCCAGCGCCATCGGGCCGTTGCTGCAAGGGCTCTCCAAACCAGCCAACGACCTGAGTCGCGGCTGCACTTCATCGGACATCGTGGACGTGGTGGTCATGACGCTTTTGCAATCCGATATCGCATGAACCCGGATTTTGCAGTTGTCATTGTTTCAGGTGGCCTCAGACCTCGGGGATCAGACCTCGTTGTTGTGGATCGCTTCGTATGCTTGGGTACGTGGTGGCCCATCCAAAATCAACAACGAAGCCTGAAGCCTGATGCCTGATGCCTTCTGAATTTGAGCCCAAGAGCAAAATCCGGGATGGAAAAATGAAAAAGATAGCGCTCTTTATTTCCGGTTCCGGCGGTAACGCGGTGAATCTCGCAAGGGCCTGCCGCGACGGAAGGGTTCCGGCGGAAGCGATTCTTGGGGTTGCTTCCAAACCGGGCATCGGCGGCATCGAAAAATTGCGGGCTGAAGGCCTTCACGTGGAGGTATTAGATCATCGCGCGCATGAGTCTGTGGAGGCCTTCTCAAAATCGGCGCTGGCCTTGGCAGAGAGGGTGGAAACGGATTTCATCGTACTGGCCGGATGGTTGCGCCGACTCTTCATTCCACCCATCTGGGAGGGCCGCATCGTCAATATTCATCCGGGCTTACTACCCCGTTATGGCGGGCCAGGCATGTATGGCCTGAACGTCCATCGCGCCGTTCTAGCGGCCCATGAATCCGAATCGGGATGCACCGTGCATCTCGTAGACAATGAGTGGGATCACGGTCGAAAGCTAGCTGAACAAAGGGTCCCCGTGTTCAGCACTGACACCCCCGAGTCCCTCCAGCAGCGCGTCTACGTTGCAGAGTTGGAACTGTATCCAAAGGCAGTGGCGGAATTTATTTGCGGTAAAACTCATACCTAACTAGGGCGAAGCGACCAATTAGAATCCAGGAGTACCTTTACCGCCAATGCTAGGTCGGGTTGAAATGGCGAGTATCGAAATGTGTCTACTTGGTGACAGCCGTGCCACTTTTTTGTTGAAAGTTCCTGCTTGAATGTGGGATTCTTCGTGGCGATCTATTCCATTCCTAATTGTGACCCAGAATTCATTGACCAAATCTATTTGGGATAATCGTTCCTGGGACCACACCAATCACCACTAGGAGGCAATGCATGTTCATCCGTTCCTGCAAACTCGGCTCACTCGCCGCAATCATCGCTGCTGGAGCCACTGTTGGGTACTCCCAGTCAGTGACCACTGGCGCGCTCCAAATTAGCGTCCAGACTAGTGCGGGGGCCCCAGTACCTGGCGCCTCAGTGCACGTGAGTTCGGGCCAGATCGATAAAACCCTGGTGACCGGAACAGACGGTCGTGTCTATTTCCCTCTCCTTAACGCGGGGGGGTGGAATGTGTCTGTGTCCCATGCGGGCATGGCTACTTCAAGCCGAAACCTGACCCTGAATGTCAATGAAACGAAAGCTGTCGTCGTAAAGATGGCTGCCGAGGCCGTCGCCACTGTGGAAGTGCTTGGGTCGGTCCGTGCGGTAGACCAATCCACCACCACCACCGGCGCCAATATCAGCCTTGATATCATTGATTCAGTGCCCAAGGCGCGGGATGTCTCGGCGTTGATCTTCCTTTCCCCGGGCGTTACAAGCGGTGGGTTTGCGACCAACGGTTTAAATGTGTCCATCAACGGCGCCTCGGGGGCCGAGAACTCGTGGAGTATTGACGGACTTTCTTCCACAGATTTCCGTTACGGTGGACGCGGCGCCAGCTTGAACACGGACTTTGTGGATCAGGTGGAAATCCAGACTGGTGGGTTCAAGCCCGAGTTCAGTGCTTTGGGCGGCGTGTTCAACGTGCTGACTAAATCCGGCTCCAATAATTTTACGGGTACCCTCTCTGTCAGTTCCACGCCCACCAGCCTTCAGCCGGGTGCTAAACGCACCTTCTACGCTCAGGAAGCCCGTCAGACCGGCGGCACTGACCTTGCCGCCTGGGTGGGTGGCGCTCTGATCAAGGACAAAGTTTTCTATTCCGTGGGCGCCTACGGCAATTTCACCAACCAGCCGGGCCTCACCAATTTTAGCGGCCTCACCGCTGATGACACTAAGGGCCGAGAAGAACAATATTTTGTGAAAGTAAATTGGTACCTCACGACCGATCAGCAGTTGACCTTCAATGTCACTCACACGGGGCTCGAGACTAAGCAAACCCACGGCCTGCCAACAACTTATGGCAGTGCTGAATTTGGTGCCACGGTAGATTTTAATACCAACGGGGCCTCATTCGGCTACGACTGGACCATCACGCCGACCCTGTACCTCAACGCCAAGATCGGCCAATCGCGCCTCATCAATACCACGGCCCCCACCGCCACCGAAACGCCCATCATTTTCGACCGTCACTGGTTTGAAGGTGCGACGTCAAAGCAGGCAATTGCTGGCGGAGGTAACGGAACACTGCCGGCCTACCTGTCAGACGCGACTACTCCATATGCTCGAGGTGGTTTTGGTCTCTATACACGCGAGTACAACATTGCGAAGCAAGGCAATCTGAACCTCACCTGGATTCTGGGTGACCACAGCATCAAGATGGGCTTCTCCGACCTTGAATCCACCTATGCGTTGTGGGAGCGAGTCTCGGGTGACCACCGCTACACCATTGACGGAAATGGCGGTCGTCTTCGTGATCGAGTCATCAGCAATGATGCTTCTGTTAAGGCCGTCTATCGCGCTTATTACGTGCAGGATACTTGGCAGATCAACCCGACGCTGAATGTGTTTTTCGGATTCAGGGCGGAAGATCAAGATCAGTTTGGCGCCAATGGCCAGAAATTTCTTAGCTTCAAGGCTGGTGACTACGTTCAGCCCCGCGTTGGATTTACATGGGATCCCAAGGGCAACGCCAAGTCCAAGTTCTTTGGCAGCTACGCAATTTACTACGAAGCTGTCCCCCAACGTGCGGCGATCCGTGAATTCGGTGGCGAGTATTTTGTAGAAAAGCGTTATTACAGCAATTTGCGACAAGCTGGGGCGAAAGGCCAGTACCTATACAGCTCCTCTTTGAATCAGGTGGGTACCTACAATGCGGCTACTCCTGACAAGGTGGTTAACTATGGTGCGTCCTTCCTCAATCCCCCTATCCAGGATGGTATCAAGCTGCCTCGCCGTAATGAGTTTCAGATTGGATATCAGGAGACCTTGTCCAATGGCTGGTCTTTAGGCGCCACCTACAAATACCGTAAGCTCGAAAACGTCATTGAGGATTCAGTATTTGTGGATGCCGGTGGGAACACACTGATTGATCGCAACGGAAACGGAGACGACTACACGCTGGGTGGCCAACCCGCGATCATCTGGAATCCAGGCTCCACCCTTAAGTACACTGGCGTCGGGGCCGATGGGAAGCCCCTTAAGTATGATTTCACAGGTATTGACACGCTCTACCCCAAAGCATTCAACCGCTACCGTGCCCTGGAACTCACCGCTGAGAAGAAGTCCGAAAAATACTTCATCTCCATCAACTACGTACTAAGCAGACTGGAAGGCAACTACCAGGGTCTAGTGTCCTCCTCCAATGGCCAACCGGACGCCAATATCACCGCCTCCTTCGATTATTGGCCTTATGCAGGTACAGGTCTCCTCCCGCTAGATCACACCCATACTCTGAAAGCATATGGCAGCTATCGCTTCTTGATCGGAGGCAATGCTTTGATCGTTGGCGCCAACTTCCTGGCGCAGACCGGCACCCCCATCAGCCATTTCGACAACGGTAATGCAACCTTTGGAGATGGCGATGGACACGATTTCGGTGGCTACGGGAATGACACCCCTGTGGGTTTGACGTTGGGCCAATTTGGTCGCCGTCCCACCGCCACAAAATTAGATATGCACTTTGAAATGGAGTTCAATCTCTCCGGCAAGATGAAGTTGGCGCCTTACATCGACGCGATCAACATCTACAATTCTCGTCCCATTACTGCGACTCAAGAAAACATCACGGATGCAGGTGGTTCTCCTAACCCCACTGGTTTCCTGGACAGTGCTTCTGCCTGGCAAACGGGCCGTAGTGTTCGATTTGGCGCCAAGTTGCGCTTCTAAGGTCTCTATGGATTTTACAAAAGGGTCGCCGAGAGGCGGCCCTTTTTGCTATTAATGAGGAACTTGGCTCAAAGCAAGCGTGACAATATAGCCGCCAATGGTCAGTTCGGAGGCATGGCCTACGGACTAAAGGCTTGTGGGTCTGTAGCACTCACTGGCCGGGCTGCGCCGAACTAGTCACCTAGGACCTCCCGTTATTTTCCGTTTTTGGGGGGCCAGGTACGACTACACTAACTCTCGTCCGAGGAGCGCTGCGAGACACCTGTCCCAGGCTTGGATGAAGTGGATCAACGGCGCTCACCTCACAACCTTGCCGGGGCGTGATGGGTGAGCACCAAGACCCTCCCTGGCCACATCTTGAGGAGGCTCCGCCATGATGGCCGGAACTCAAACTGATTTTCATGTCGCCGACATCACCCAGGCTGCTTTCGGTCGCCGGGAGATTGCTATCGCCGAGACCGAGATGCCGGGACTCATGGCCATCCGCGATGAATTTGCCGCTTCGCAGCCTCTGAAAGGCGCACGCATCGCGGGCTCGCTGCACATGACCATCCAGACGGCGGTGCTCATCGAAACGCTGAACGCCTTGGGCGCTGATGTGCGCTGGGCTTCGTGCAACATCTTCAGCACCCAGGATCATGCCGCGGCGGCCATTGCCGAGGGCGGTACACCGGTATTTGCGGTGAAGGGTGAAACCTTGACTGAATATTGGGATTACACCCATCGCATCTTCGATTTTACGGATGGGGCAAACATGATCCTGGACGACGGCGGCGATGCCACGCTGCTACTGCACCTGGGCGCTCGCGCCGAAGTGGATGCCTCGGTGTTGAACCATCCGAGCAGTGAAGAAGAGCGCATTCTTTTCGCGGCCATCCATGCGCGCCTCGCCTCCCATCCGGGGTGGTACGCCAAACAATTGGCGGGCATTCGCGGTGTTACCGAAGAGACCACCACCGGCGTCCATCGCCTTTACGAAATGGCCAAGAAGGGCGACCTGAAATTCCCTGCCATCAATGTCAATGACAGCGTCACCAAGAGCAAGTTCGACAACCTCTACGGCTGCCGCGAATCCTTGGTGGACGCCATCAAGCGCGCCACGGACGTGATGATCGCCGGCAAGGTGGCGCTCGTGTGCGGCTACGGCGACGTGGGCAAGGGCTCGGCTCAGGCGCTGCGAGCTTTGAGCGCCCAGGTGTGGGTCACGGAGGTGGATCCCATCTGCGCCCTGCAAGCCGCGATGGAGGGCTACCGCGTGGTGACGATGGATTACGCTGCGGACAAGGCCGACATCTTCGTGACCGCCACGGGCAACTACAAGGTCATCACTCACGAGCACATGGCAAAAATGAAGGACCAGGCCATCGTCTGCAACATCGGCCACTTCGATAACGAAATTGATGTGGCGAGCCTCGAAAAATACTCCTGGGAAGAGATCAAGCCCCAAGTGGATCACATCATTTTTCCTGATGGCAAACGGATCATCCTACTCGCCAAGGGCCGCCTGGTGAATCTGGGTTGCGGCACGGGCCATCCAAGCTATGTAATGTCCTCCTCTTTTGCCAACCAGACCCTGGCTCAAATCGAACTATGGACCAAGCGCAACGACTACAAGATCGGCGTCTACACCCTGCCGAAACACCTCGATGAAAAGGTCGCCCGGCTCCAGCTCAAGAAGCTCAACGCCGTCCTCACTGAGCTACGCGACGATCAGGCCACCTACATCGGTGTGAGCAAGGACGGGCCTTACAAGGCGGATCAGTACCGGTACTGATTCAGAAAAAGGCTTCGGGCCTCGGACATCAGGCCTCACTGTTGTGGATCGATTCGTATGCCCGCAGGGCAAGATGATCCGGTCAAGACCAACAACGAGGCCCGATGCCCGAGGCCTGATGCTTTTCTTTCACCACACTTTTATCCCGCCCATCCAGGTGCCTATGATTTTCCCCGGCAGTTCCCAGCCTTTGAAGGGGGTGTTGTAGCTGCGGCTTTGGATGAAGGCGCGATCAACTTTGATGGTGCCTTTAAGGTCAATGAGCGTGAAGTCGGCGGGCGCGCCGACTTTGAGGCTTCCCAATCCTTTTTCATCTAGGTGGAAAACCTTGGCCGGCTCCCAGGTGAGCAGGCTGATGGCCTTTTCCAGGGAGATGATTTTCTTGTTCACCAGCAGGTGCAGCGTGAGCGGGAACGCGGTCTCCAGGCCGATGACACCAAAGGCAGCGATGGGCAGCTCCACTTCTTTGTCGTCCCAGCCATGGGGCGCATGGTCGGTAGCGATGGCGTCGATGGTGCCGTCCCCCAGAGCCTCCAACACCGCGTCCAGATCCGCCTCGGTGCGCAGGGGCGGATTCATCTTGTAGTCGGAATCGAACTTCATCAACTCTTTGTCGGTGAGCGCGAAATGGTGCGGCGTCACTTCGCAGGTGACGTTGAGCCCCCGCTTCTTCGCTTCACGGATCATGCGCAGGCTACCGGCGGTGCTGATGTGCGCGAGGTGCAGGTGGCCGCCGGT
>JAYVXV010000033.1:0-8748 GCA_043784905.1 Holophagaceae bacterium
ATCCCGGCGCCCGAAGTCGTGGCGGAAGTCCATGCACTCATGCGAGATAAAAAACTCGTCACCGTTTGTGAAGAAGCCCGCTGCCCCAATCTCAACGAATGCTGGGGTGTTCATCGCACGGCGACCTTCATGCTCATGGGCGACATTTGTACGCGGCATTGCGGGTTTTGCAGCGTGGGAAAAGGCAGGCCCGGCCAACTTGATCCTGAAGAACCCCAGCGCGTCGCCGAAGCGGTGGCCACCCTGAAATTAAAATTCGCCGTGGTGACTTCCGTGAACCGGGACGACCTGCCGGACGGCGGCGCGGCGCATTTCGCCAAGACCATCGAGTGGATCCATTCGATGAATCCAGGCTGTGGCGTGGAGGTTCTCATTCCTGATTTTAGGGGCGACGAATCGGCGCTAGATGCAGTCCTGGCGGCCCGTCCCGAAGTCCTCAATCACAACGTGGAAACCGTTCCGCATCTCTATAAACGGGTAAGACCCGACGCCGATTACCAGCAATCCATGACCGTGCTCAGCCGCGCCGCCCAACACCGCGATGCCTTCGCAGGCGAGATGCGAACCAAGAGCGGCATCATGGTGGGCCTGGGCGAAACGCCGGAACAGGTGCTTGAGCTGATGCAAGATTGGCGTGCCGCATCCGTAGACATCGCCACTCTGGGTCAGTACCTTCCGCCCACCAACGTCCATCTCCCGCTGCAACGGTATGTGGAGCCTGCGGAGTTCGACATGTACCGCCGCAAAGGCCTGGAAATGGGCTTCCAGCGCGTGGAGAGCGGCCCCCTGGTCCGCAGCAGCTACCACGCAAAAGAGAGCTTTGAGAGTATGGCGGTCTAAGGCTGAATGCTTTTTGTTTGAGGCCTCGGGCCTCAGGCATCGGGCGTCATTGCTGATGACATCTCAAGTGGAACAAGCATCAACAACGAAGCCTGAAGCCCGATGCCTGACACCAATGAAAAGGCCCCGCGAATGCGGGGCCTTTTGTATTGCAGGAAACGGCTCCTAAGCCTTGGCGGGCTCGGCCTTCTTTTCTTTGCAGTCCTTGGCATCCTTGCAATTCTTTTTGTCTTTGCAATCCTTCGTGTCGGCCTTTTCGGTGCAGGCTTTGTCCTTGCATCCGGCCTTGTCACACTTCTTGGCGGTATCCGCAAAACCGGTGACGGCAAAAGCGGCGACGAGAGCGGTGAGTACGAGCTTTTTCATCAGATTCCTCCAGGGGCTAAAGGCCCCGCTTCCCCTAGCATTCCACAACTGGGACAGAAGAGAAGCTTTCACTTCGATGGGCTCGTCATTGAAACTGATAGCTATGCGCCAACTTGCGGTCATCCATCACCGTTGGACCCAATGGGTACCTGCCCTACAGCAAGCCGAGCCGCGCCTCGACATTCGCGGCGCGCATCCAAGCGAATGGGCAATTTTGGAAAAAACCTGGTTGGCGACAACCGAGGGGCTCTTCTGCTGGAAGCTACCGAATGGACTCGTCGCCAAAATGCCACGACTGGCCTGGGTTCAGAACAGCGGCGCGGGCGTGGATCACCTAGTGGCGCACGCGGAATTGCCCTCCACTATCCCCATCACCCGGGCCGACGGGCGCTTTGGATTCTGGATGGCGCGCTACGTGTGCGGGCACCTGCTCCTGGAAGCCCAGCGCGTGAATGAATGCGCCCAAGCTCAAAAGGAGGGGCACTGGAATCCCAAGCTGATCCCGGAGGACCTCGGCGGCAAACCCGCCCTGGTGCTGGGTTTCGGGCGCATCGGAAGGCAGATCGGAAAAGCGCTCCGAGAGCTGGGGATGGATGTCACCGGCATCGTTCACACCCCGCGCGAGGATGCCGAATTCAAGTTGCGGCCTGCCTCGATCCTTAGCGAATTACTTCCAGCGGCCCGCTGTCTGGTGCTCGCCGCGCCCTCTACGCCCTTGACACGAGGTCTCGTGAATGCGGCCTTGCTGCGCCATGGAAATCCAAGCCTGACGCTCATAAACGTAGGGCGCGGCGAGCTGGTGAATCCTAGTGATCTGTTGGCCGCGTTGGAGGACGGAACCCTTGGTAGCACGGTGCTGGATGTTTTCATTGAAGAGCCTCTCCCCACGGAATCACCCCTCTGGCACCACCCCAAGGTCACCGTCACACCGCATCACAGCGGCCCTTCTACTCCGAAAGATCTCATCCCAGACATCCTTGAAAATCTGCGGCGCTTCGCGGAATATCAGCCCCTTCAAAACATCGTAGATCGTACTCGCGGATACTGAAGGGATGGTATCTCTCCTCCAATCGTCTTCCGCAACCATGCGCAGCGAACTTTCCGGCCTGCTTGCGCAGCCAGGAGAAAACGTGGCTTGGCTGGAATCGCTGATGCGTTGGCTGCTAGAAGCTGAACCCGTCAAGTGGGGGGGGCATTCGCCACGCACCGAAAGGATAAGATTGCTCAATGAGGTTCTGGCATCCCATCCGGAATCGGAATCGCTGCGGGCTCGGATTCGCGGTGTATGGGCCCATACCAGTGCCGTCAGGCTGCTTGCCGAAACCGGGCTTCCGAACCGGACCGGTTTCTGGGGCGAAGCCTTACAGCGGCTCGTGGATAGGCACATCCCCCACTTGGATGAGGCCGGTGATCTATACGCATTGCTGGAGCGACTGAGACTAGATGAAGGTGATGCGAGATGGCTTGAAGGGTTGGCCCCTGATGATCTGGCGTCATGGAAAACAGTCTTGGCCATGCCCGTTGATGCCATCTGGGATGCCGCGCAGCTCTTGAGTTTCCGCGCGGCGGCCCTTGGGCTTTCACGGGATCTGTTGGGCATTGCTCCCGAAGCGCGGGAATTGGATTCACCCTTCGGCCAATTGCCAGGCGCCATTTCCGGACTCCGAGACAATCAAGAACAGGCTGATGCGCGCCAGCAATGGAACGACCAATTGGCCGCCTGCCATGCGCGCCTTCAGGCAGCTTTGGCGCACATGGATGAACATGGTGTTTCGGCCGACATGGTTTACCGATTGGACCTTCTGGAAATTCATTTGCGCCGCATGACACGGCTGGTGGATTTGGCGCAAGGGAAGGTTGATGGGATCACCTTGGCGGCTCTGCTCATTCGCATGGGCGCCGAACAACGCAGTATGTCGGGGCTTGCCCGCAGCACACTCCGCCGTCTGGCGCGAAAAATCGTGGAGCACACCAGCGAAACCGGTGAACACTATGTCGCAAAAACCCGCAGCGAATGGTGGAAGACTGCCCTAGCCGGGGCCGGAGGAGGGGCGCTCACCGCCTTCACCGCAGCTTTCAAATATGGCCTTGGGGCCCTGCCCTTCGCACCCATGCCCATGGGTCTGCTGCTGGCTGCGAATTATTCAAGCAGCTTCATCGCCATGCAGTTCTGCCATTTCACCCTTGCCTCTAAACAGCCCGCCATGACCGCGTCGGCATTGGCGGGAGCCTTGGAAAACGATGAGGATTCCAAGGTTCTCGTGGACCTTAGCGCGGGCATTTCGCGCTCGCAAGTGGCTGCCACGCTTGGCAACGTGCTTATCACCATTCCGGCTTCCCTGTTGTTGGATTTCGCGTGGCAGAGCCTCGCAGGCCATCCGCTGCTGAGCGCCGAAAAAGCCGCCCACAGCCTGCATGACCTGCATCCATTCCGTTCCCTGACGCTGCCGTTCGCGGCCCTAACAGGAGTGCTGCTCTGGCTGGCCAGTCTGGCTTCCGGGTGGGCCGGAAACTGGAGCGCCTTTCGTCAATTTCCCGAAGCACTCAGCTCCCATCGAGGCTTACATCGGTGGCTTGGCGCGGAGCGAGCCACCAAGCTAGCGCCCATGATCGAGAAACACTTCAGCGGCATCATCGGCTACGTTGCGCTGGGTCTGCTACTGGGTTTCCTACCGGTCCTGCTGGCCTTCATGGGCCTTCCGGTCGAAGTTCGCCACGTTACCCTTTCCGCTGCGTCCCTTGCGCTCTGCGTGGGTCAGCTCTGGTCCACCGGGTCAGTCCCTTGGGGTGATGTAGCTTGGGGAATGACGGGCATCGCGCTCATCGGAGTCATGAATTTCGGGGTCTCTTTTGGCTTGGCTTTGGTGACCGCAGAACGGGCTCGGGGCTTGGCCGCGAGCGCAAGACGGAATCTCGCCAGTGCTTTGCGCGGATCCCTATTAAGGCATCCCGGCAGGTTCATATGGCCTCCTGCGGACTGATACCGAGTTGTATTCGAACAGATGAAAACGACCTGGAACCACAGATTCCGCAGATTCATACAGGTTAAAAGAGTGCGAATTGGCACTACGCAACACCATTCGGGGCATAACCGCACAACCAGGAAAGCACTGGTTATTCTGTAATGCCCTTCACCCCGGAGTTTTCATGCGCGCACTTGCCGCCCTTCTCTGCGCTTCTGCCACCTTGATGGCCCAACCAAAACCATCTGAAAAGCCTCCTGAAAAAGTACGGATCACACCTATGCGGACGAGCCCTGCAGCCACGCTAACGCAGGAAATCGGCATCAGCTACATCAAGCTTGCCTTCCATCGTCCCGCCGTGAAAGGACGGATCGTCTGGGGCGATCTTGTGCCCTTCGGCCAAGCCTGGCGCACGGGCGCCAACGAGGCCACTACCATTACGTTCAGCGATGCCTGCAAGGTGGCGGGGAAAGAGGTACCGGCCGGAACCTACGCGCTGTTTGCAATCCCAAGCCCTACGCGTTGGACGATCATTCTGAGCAAGAAATCCGAGCAATGGGGGGCCTTTTCCTATGACGCAAAGGACGATCTGCTGCGATTTGAAGTAAGCCCTGAGAGCATCCCTTATGAAGAATGGCTGGACTACCGCATCCGCCTTACGAGCGAATCCGCCGCTCGAATCGAGTTGTCTTGGGAAGCCCTGCGAGTGGGCTTCCCGGTGACTTTCGACGTGAAGGGAATCTATTGGAAGCACATGAAGGCTAAGCTCGCGCTCGCCCCGGATTCCGATTGGGTGCCCTGGTATCAGGCCGCGGCCTATTGCCAGCAGAATGAGATCCATAGCGATCTAGCCCAAGTCTGGATCGAGAAAAGCCTTGTGGCTGGAACGAGTTTCTGGAACCAGGAAACCAAGGCCCGCATCCTGCGTTGGACCGGCAAGAAAGCAGAGGCTGCCCAGTGGTTAGAAAAGTCCATCCAAACCGCCCGGGCGCTGCCTGCGGACAAACAGCCACCCAAAGAATGGTTTGACGACAAAGAGCAAGAGCTGGCCCGCTGGAAAACAGAGAACGAGAAGGCAGAGAAGTCGGGCGAATGATGCATAAAAGTGCATATATTCTTCCGGCTCTAATGTTGGGCCTGATGGCACCACTCGCCGCGCAAACTCCACCCATTTTTCCCCAGCTGAGCCCGTCGGCCAGTGTTTCGCAGACCGTCGGCACCACCATCCTGGACATCCAATATCACCGACCCGCCGTGCGCGGACGACAGATCTGGGGCAACATCGTGCCCTATGGGCAGGTCTGGCGCACCGGCGCCAATGAGGCGACGACCATCCGCTTTAGCGATCCCGTGCAAGTGAATGGTCAGAAGGTCCCAGCGGGCACCTATTCCTTATTCTCCATCCCCAACCAGGATCGCTGGACCCTGATTCTCAACCGAAGGGCCCGTCAGCTCGGCGCCTGGGAATACGATCCACGCGAAGACGTGCTGCGCTTCGACGTAAAACCCAAGGCCGTGCCGCTCACCGAATGGCTTACCTACGAAATTTATCCCGCCAGCACCGGCACCGCTTACGTGGACCTCTACTGGGAAAAGCTGCGCGTTAGCTTTCTCGTCGAAGTAGACGTGGATGAAATCGTCACCACGAAAATGCGCAGGGCCATGAAAGAAAAACCCAACGATTGGAAGCTGCTCAGCGATGCCGCCCAATACTGCGCCGATCAGGAAATCCATATGGGTGAAGCCATTGGCTGGGTGGATCGCTCCATCAAACTCAACGAAAATGCCATCAACCTTGCCGTCAAGGCCCGCCTGCTCTACACCGAAGGCCAAAAAATCCAGGCCGTTCAGCTCATGGAGCGAGCCCTAAAAATGGCCCAGGCCAAAAAGCTCGGCCCCGCCATCACCGGCCCTTTAGAGCAGTCGTTGGGGCAGTGGAAGAAATAGCAAAGTCGGAAAACGGAACTCACCACGAAGGCGCGAAAAAAGAAAAAGGCCACGAAGATTTTTTTCGTGGCCTTCGTGTCTTTTGCGCCTTCGTGGTGAGTTTTCCTTAAACCCCGCTGCGCTCAGCCCCCCAAATCAGCTTGTGCAATTGCATCTGGAAGCGCACGGGCAGGGCGTCGGCGACGATGCGCTCGGCCAGCCAGACGGGGTCGAGTTGGCCGTGGACGGGGCTGAACAGGACGTTGAGCCGGTCCCAGATGGCCCGCTCGGCACACCAGGCCTTGGACCACTCGTAATCCGCCTCGTCCATCAACACAAACTTCAATTCATCCTGACCGGAAACCATGTGGTCCAGATTGGATTCCATCCAGCGATCCACCTCGCCGCTGCCGGGCGTCTTGCGATCCACGATCTTGATGACGGCTCGCGGTACCGGAGCCAGATCATGGCTACCGGCCGTTTCCAGCGCCACTTCGCAGCCCAGCTCCAGCATGGCTTTCAATAATTCAGGCGCACCCGGAATGGCCATGGGTTCGCCGCCAGTAAGCTCCACGAAAGGCGCGTCAGGCCCTTTTTGTACCGAGCCCAAACGCGTTTTTACGTCGGCGATGATCTCGTCCAACTCCATGAAAGCGCCCTCGAAAAAGGCGTATTCCGTGTCGCAATAAACGCAGCGCAGGGGGCAGCCGGTGAGCCGCACGAAGACGCAGGCCCGTCCCGCACGGGTGCCTTCACCTTGAATGCTGTGGAATATCTCGTTGACCTTAAATCGCACGCGAACCCAACCCAAACCTTAAGTCTATCGTTCATCCCCAATCAGCCCCAACGCCGTCCTCCATCCAAGGTGATGATTTCACCCGTCAGATATGGACTTTCTGCTGCGAACCTCAACGCTCGCGCCACATCCTTGGGATCGCCATTGCGCTTGAGGAGGCTGCGTGCCGCCAGCCATTCTGGATTGCTGGATGCATCGGGCAATACGGTTCCCAAAGCATGGCCCACTACACGAATGCGTGGCGCCAATAGCTGCGCGAGGCCTGGCACCAGGGCCGCGAGGCCGGATTTCGCCGCACTGTAAGGCAGGCGTTTCAACCATGGGCGATGAATGGCGGTATCCAAAAGAAATTGGATACAACTTTCAGGTTCGAGCTGCGTAGCCAAGGCCTGGGCGCAAAGGAAGGGAAAGGTTAGATTCATGCGCCAAGTGCTTTCCAAATCGTCAACCGTCCAGGCGCCCATTTTTTGTTCAGGAAAAGTGCCTGCGGCGATGACCGCCCCCGACAGGCAGATTCCGCCGGTCTTAAGCCCTTCGAGGTCTGCCATCATCTGGGAACTAAAGTCCGGATCCAAGGCATTCCACCGGAAGGTTCGGGTTAACGTACGGTCCGCCAAAGTCGCCAACCAAGGTAGGTCCATCTCCATCGAGCTCGTCAGCACCAGCGCATGATCCCGAGCGAGATCCTCCGCCAGCGCCCGTCCCAACCGTTTTTGCCCTCCCACCAGGATCCACCAGGGCTTTTCGTTTCCAGGCATCCCGTGTCCCCTTCGCTCCAGCGCATCAAACTCAAGCTGATCATCTCCAGTCTACTGGGGCTGGTGCTTTGCCTGGGTTCCTTCGCGCTCTACCAATGGAAATATGCCTACTCAGATGACCAATGCACCTGGGCCGTTGAGCAGATTGGGAAGCAGAATCTGGTGGTCATTCGCGAGATTCTGCCCAACGGCGTGGCCGAAGAAGCGGGGTTGCTTGAAGGTGATGTGCTCAAGGCCATCAGTGGCAAACCTGTAACGCCTAAATCTTTGTTGGACGCGCAAACCCGCATCAATGAGCAGGGTGAAGGGCGCATTCTCGTCTACACGGTGGAGCGAGACGGCCGGACTATTCAAGCTCCCGTGCGGCTCGTGAAGCCCTTCAGCATCCCAGGTTTACTGATGGTGATCTCTGCGATCGTGGCCTGGGCCTTGGGATTGCTCGTGGTGGTTTCATCCGCCCAACGAAAAGTGGCTCGGCATTTTTTCTACATGGGCGTATTGGCACTCCTGGTGCCCCTGGCCGTGCGGCCTTTCCTGGGCACCCTGCCTTTCTGGCTGACCGGTGTCCGATTAATCTTTGGCAGTCTGGCACTAACACTTGGGCCCCCCATGTGGCTGCATTTTTTCTTGCGCTTTCCCTATCCTTTCCCGCTTCGCAAGAATGTGAAATTCCTGCGGTCTCTTTATCTACTTTTTGGATTTTTGGGACTTTGGAATTTGGCTGGCGGGCTTCTCCAAACCATTGGACGCCAATATCAAGCACAGGTAGACCCGAAGCAATTTGAAGCCATCGGAAAAATCGTGGTCGCAATCTTCTTCAATCCACCCTTGCAGTTGGCCTTCGCCTGCATTCTTTTCGCCTCCGTCGTGACAGGCGTGGTGTTTTTCTGGCGGGGCGCCTGGAACCTGACCCCAGATCGTCGCCGGGCATTATTGCCAGCCCTCGTCCTGACTTCAGCCGTGATTCTGGATTTCGTGGCCCTCATCGTCGTCGGCGCGGCCTTCAAAAACAATTTGCTGTTTCAGCGGGAATCCTGGGTTTTTTACGCACCCTTGCCGCTATTGCCCTTGGCCTTTGCCTACGCCATCGTGCGCCACG
>JAYVXV010000034.1:0-25362 GCA_043784905.1 Holophagaceae bacterium
CTTCGATCTTGGCCGCGGCAGCCCGGTATTTCTTTCCGGTTTTTGCCATGTTGGCTCCTATCTTTGATCTCCCGCGAGAACGGTCGCGGTGGCCGGGGACTCAGCACGCTGCTTCGTCACCATTGAAAGGACTGAAAGAATTGGGAGAAAAATGGAGAAACGCTTTAAGAACTAATTGATGACTTCGACGCCCATGGAACGCGCGGATCCAGCGATGGACCGCATGGCGGCCTCCAGGCTTCCGGCATTCAAATCGGGCATTTTAACTTTGGCGATCTCTTCGATCTGGGCTTGGGTGATCTTGCCAACCTTTACCTTATTCGGGGTCGCGCTGCCCTTGTCGAGGCCGATCTTCTTCTTGATCAGCACCGCAGCGGGCGGGGTCTTGAGGATGAAGCTAAAAGAGCGGTCTGCGAAAACAGTAATGACCACAGGCAGGATCGTGCCCTTCTCAACGGCGGTCACGGATTTCGCGTTGAACTGCTTCACGAATTCCATGATATTCACGCCATGCTGGCCTAAGGCCGGACCCACAGGAGGAGCCGGAGTCGCTTCGCCAGCGGGCAATTGCAACTTGATATAGCCAGTGATTTTCTTTGCCATTTTAGTTTCCTTTTCCGCGATGGATTCCGGCGGATGCCGGCGACGATCGCCTTGGTGGGTGGGGCGCCAGGATTAGCGTTTTTCCACCTGAATAAAATCGAGTTCCACAGGGGTGCTACGACCGAACACCGTCACCAAAACCTTGATAGTGGAGCGCTCTTCGTGGATCTCGTCCACTTCCCCTTCAAAATTCGCGAAGGGGCCATCAATGATACGGACCTTTTCTCCCTTTTCAAAGTGGTATTTCGGCTTGGGCTTCTCTTGAGTTTCTTCTTGGTGGTTCATGATCTGGCGAACTTCTTCGTCAGTGAGGGGCGTGGGCCGTTTTTTGTTCGCGCCCACGAATGAGGTCACCTTGGGGGTGTTACGGACCAAATGCCAGTCAGCGTCTTCCATTTCGGCAACGTCGCCTTTTTTGGTTACCCCGATCTGCACTAGCAGGTAGCCGGGGAAAGACTTGCGTTTCTTGATAACGCGTTCCTTGCGACCGGACTTGGCGTCCACCTTCATTTCTTCATAGGTTTCTTCCGGGATCTGGATGTCGCCGAAGTGCTCATCCCGCTCTTCCATCTTGATGCGCTGACGCAGATGCTCCATCACCTTGGCTTCGTATCCAGAATAGGTATGGATGATGAACCAGGCGAGGCGGCGACCCGTGGGCTCACCGGAGGGCGCAACGGGCGCAACAGCATGAGGGACGGGGCCTGCGGTGGCTGGCTGGGCAGCAGAAAGGTCTGCGATCTCCGTCATCGGGGCCTCCATCAGTGGTTTGGTAGAAAGAACTTCATCAGCCACGCGATCGCCCAATCCGCACCCCATAGGTAGAGGCCGACGATCACCGAAAGGATGCACACAGCCCAGGTGTACCGGGTCACCTTTTCCTTATTCGGCCATTCAACCTTGTTCAGTTCCCCGAAAAGGTCTTTGGCCTGCTGTTTGAGTGTCGTGATCAAGGAATGCTCCCAGAAATGGGCCTTCGCAAGAAAAATGCGGCCCCAGCTGATTGCTGGGGCCAAACCAGAGTGGCAGGGGAGACAGGGATCGAACCTGCGACCGACGGATTTGGAGTCCGCAACTCTACCAGCTGAGCTACTCCCCTAAGCGAAGGTCCGGGTCATCGCAGAACGAGGACCCGGAGGTACTACTTTACTTGGCTTCGCGATGGAGGGTGCGCTTGCCGTCGAAACGGCAGAACTTCTGGAACTCCAGCTTGCCCGTTGTGGTGCGCTTGTTCTTAGTGGTGCTGTAGTTCTTGCGCTTGCACTCGGAGCATTGCAGGTGAACGATTTCGCGCATATTAACCTCCTACGGATCGCGGGTGGGACCCGCGGATTGAGCCATCTCAGGCGATGATCGTGTCCACGTTACCAGCGCCGACGGTGCGGCCGCCTTCACGGATAGCGAATTTCAGACCCTTGTCCATCGCGATGGGCTGGATCAATTCAACTTCCAGGGTGACGTTATCACCGGGCATGACCATTTCGCGGCCGGCTTCCAGGGTGATGGAACCGGTCACGTCCGTGGTGCGGAAGTAGAATTGAGGGCGGTACTTATTGAAGAACGGGGTGTGACGTCCGCCCTCTTCCTTGGATAGAACGTAGACCTGAGCGGTGAACTTGGTGTGGGGTGTGATGCTGCCTGGCTTGCAAAGCACCTGGCCACGCTCCACGTCCTTGCGCTCAATACCGCGAAGCAGGATACCTGCGTTGTCGCCGGCCTGGCCGCGATCCAGTGACTTACGGAACATTTCAACACCGGTGACGATCTTCTTCACGGTGTCGCGAATGCCCACGATTTCGATTTCATCCTGAACATTGACGATGCCCTGCTCGATACGACCGGTCACCACGGTGCCGCGGCCCGTGATGGTGAACACGTCTTCCACCGGCATAATGAAGGGCTTGTCAATGGCACGGATGGGATCGGGGATATAAGAATCCACCGCGTCCATGAGGTCCAGCACGCACTTGCAGTCGGGGTGGGTGATGTCATCGGCGTGATCCAGGGCCAGCTTGGCAGAACCCTTGATGATGGGAATGTCATCGCCAGGGAACTGATAAGAGGTCAACAGATCGCGGATTTCCATTTCCACCAGCTCGGCCAGTTCGGCATCAGCGATGTCAATCTTATTCATGAAGACGACGATGTAAGGCACACCGACCTGGCGAGCCAACAGAATGTGCTCGCGGGTCTGGGGCATGGGGCCGTCGGTGGCGGCGACAACGAGAATCGCACCATCCATCTGAGCCGCGCCCGTGATCATGTTCTTCACGTAGTCGGCGTGGCCGGGGCAATCCACGTGCGCGTAGTGGCGCTTGTCGGTGGAGTACTCGACGTGGGCGGTATTAATCGTGATCCCGCGGGCTTTTTCCTCAGGGGCGGAATCAATCTGGTCGTAGGACTTGGCCGTGCCGCCGCCCTTCTTGGACAGGATGGTCGCAATGGCGGCCGTGAGCGTGGTCTTGCCGTGATCCACGTGGCCGATGGTGCCGATGTTGACGTGGGTCTTCGAGCGATCAAATTTCTCTTTGGCCACGGGTGCCTCCTGAGGGTGGGTTGAAGTGAAGTGTTAGGTGCGAGTTGCAAAAGGTGGAGCCCACAACCGGGCTTGAACCGGTGACCTCTTCCTTACCAAGGAAGTGCTCTACCACTGAGCTATGTGGGCCTTGAATCGTGACGCCTGAGGTGGAGCGGGAAACGGGGCTCGAACCCGCGACATTCAGCTTGGAAGGCTGACGCTCTACCAACTGAGCTATTCCCGCTTTGTTTTGGACGGAATCATCACCCTAAAAATAAGGGCGCTGGTGCCGAGAGAAGGATTCGAACCTCCGTAACGCGTTGCGTGGCAGATTTACAGTCTGCTGCCATTAACCACTCGGCCATCTCGGCATTCCGTTGTCAAACCCAGCGTCCGGATCTCCTGACGGAGAATCCAGCCACCCCGTTCAGACCTTAGGAAAAGGGGCTCTGCAAGGCAGGGCTTTCCTGAACAGGGAATCCCGAATGTATCACGGGTTTGGAGCGTGCTCAAACACAAAATTTTGGTGTGACCCCCGCTCACACGCCCTGGCGTTTCGCCAGCACACGGAACAGCGCGATGGCCGCACTGGCCGAGACGTTCAGGCTTTCAATCCCGCCGGGCATGGGGATCTCTATCAGTTGATCGCATCGCTCAGCAATTTTTTGATGCAAGCCTTCGCCTTCGGAACCCAGCACCAACGCCGTCGGGCCGCTGAAAGCCTCGCGTAGATAATCAACACTGCCAGGCCCGGCCGCGAGTCCGTAAATCCAAATTCCGGCCTCTTTGAGTTCATCAAGGGCGCGGCCCAAGTTAACGACTCGCACCAGGGGCACACGCCCTGCTGTTCCCGCGCTGGCGCGCACCACGGTGTCGTTCACTTGAGCGGAGCGGCGCTCGGGGAACACCACACCGTCCACGGCGGCGGCGGCGGCGGAACGCAGGATCGCGCCCAAATTATGCGGATCGGTGATGCCATCCAGGACGAGCACCAAGGCTTGATTCCCCCGCTCTTTCAACCGCTCCAATAACTCGTCCATCCCCTGAAGGCGCAGTGCTGCGCCCTCGCCAAGCACGCCTTGATGGCGCAATCCTTCAGCCCTGCGATCCAGCGCGTCCATGGGCTCGTTGTGGACCACGACTCCGGCATCACGTGCGGCCTCTCGTAGTTTCGCAAAGCGCCCCCACACCGGTGCGGCGATACGCAGAACATGAAGCTCGCCTCGACTAAGGGCTTCTTCGCAAGCGTGCGGTCCGAGAAAACGCATCAGAAACTTTTCTTGAACCCAATGGCGAACAAGTGGCCCATGCCTTCGATGCGCGTGGTGGTGCCTGTGGGGCGAAAGCCAGCACTGCTCCACACGCCATCTAGGTTGGTGGGGTCTTGATCCTGGGCCTGCCGGTATTGGTAGCCGAAGTTCACCTCACCGCCCATGACCTTCCAGCCAAACCCGATGGAAAAGGCAGCCTGTCGCTGGCCACCAAGCAGCGGGTCCACGTTGGTATCTTTGCGCGAACCCTGATCCAGCGAGGCACCGCCCCGGGCCACCCAGTTTTTGTTGAGTCGCAATTCACCCATCAGGCTTAGCCCTACCGTGTTGTTGTAGGGCTCCGAAATCTGTGGCGACTTCACCACACCGCTCGGCGTAGAGAATGAAGGCAAGGTGGGAAATTCAAACTGAGTACCTTGGGAATAGCGAATGTCGGCTTCCCACGTAAAGATCTGGTTCACGCGGCTACGAAGGCCAATGGCGGCGCGGGCGGGAAGCGACACCCGGTTGCTCCCCGCGATGGCCGATGAGAGGCCGAGGACCGTGCTTGCCTTGGCGTTGGTGCCTGAAAGTGGTGTAGAAAATCCATCATTGGCGTAGACGCCGAAAGGATCTTTGGTCAGACGCGCCGTTTGGGTGGTCGTCCCCCGTAGACCCCCCTGATAGGAGCCGCCCAGCGTCCAACGCGGGCCAATGGCCCAGCGGAAGCCACCCGAAAAGGACGGCACCGTGACGCTGCCAGACTGGCGCACCCGCTGCTCGATAAGACCTTCGGCGGGATTTGTCCCAGAAACAGGCGACGACGGATTTCCAGGAACGATGCCACGTAGGGTCGTGCCAGATGCGGTATCAATTTTCGCGAAGCCCGCGCCGATTCCAATTGAAAAATTATTACGCAGTGACATCCCCCATTGAAGCTCAACCCGCTGGGCCTTGAGGTCAATTTCATCGCCGAAAAATCGGGCGGGGGAATCCGAGGAAAACCGTGCGTGATGTTCAAAAGGCGTATCCACCTTCAAGCCAAGCGCGAAGCTAGAGCCCAGCTTCCACCCCAACCCCAACGAGGGTACAAAACGATTTCGATCCGTGCTGAAAATCGTGGGCTGGTGGCTGCTCTGCAAGGAGATTTGCGCAGATTGAAGCTCTTGTCCGGCCGACAAGAAATACTCAAACCTACCTTCCAGCGTAGGCAAGATTGCGGGATTCAGGGATGCCGCTTCCAAGCTTCGGCCATAAGCCACACCCGCCCCGCTGCGGGAAATGCCCACGGGATCCGAGGCGGGCAGACCTGTTGTTTGCGCGTGAAGAGCTGGGGACAAAAAGCCCAGCATTGCCGCCGTGGCCAAGCCCCTGCTCACTTTGATCCGTCGCGCCATACCCCTGCCTCCGATCCGTTGGGAATCCCCCGGCCTCCAATGCCGCGAGCTTCCCTCCGGTTCAATCCAATTTTCCAACCGTTGCGACAAAATCTCTTGATCATTACGCCAGTGAACCGACCTAAGCAGCCGCAACAGATCCACCAAAAAAGCTGTGGTTATTCGGTAACGGCCTCTATGAGGATCGCCGGAACGACCCAAAACACCAAGCGCATCAGGAAAGGGGAGCCAATAACTCGCGGTACTTGGGCACCGGCCATAGATCCGCGTCGCAGCTCTCCTCAAGGCTATCCAGCACATCCCGGAGATCGTCTTGCGCCTGCCTGACCTGATGACCGAACGCCACGGTCCGCGCATGGAGGGATTCTACAGATTCCGCGATGGCCAACTGTTTGCGCAACGCTTCGATGCGCTCCTGGGCCACGCCCGCGAGGTGAGCCTGGGCCTGTAGGGAAGTCTTGAGCGACTCGGGGATTTCAATTCCCGCAGAAGCCAGCTTAACAAGGGCACCGGCACGAGCGCCGAGATCGGCGGTGATGGACGGTAGCAATTGGGTCTCGGCCATCTCGCGCAGAACTTGAGCCTCGATGCCGATGGCCTTCTGGTATTGCTCGTGTCGGATGTGGGCGCGGGCTTCCAGCTCTTCGGCGGTGAAGATGCCGGACTTCGTGAAAACCACCTGCACCTTTTCGTCTTCCCAAACCTTCAGCGCTTCCACGGTGTCCTTGGCGTGGGGCAATCCACGACGCGCGGCTTCCTGCTTCCATTCTTCGGAGTAGCCGTTGCCTTCAAATCGGATCGCCTTGGTCTCGATCACGGATTCACGCACCACCGCCTGCACAGCGGTTTTCACGTCCTTACCGGATTTCAGTGCGGCTTCTAATTTCGCGTTCAATTCGTTCAAGGCTTCGGCCACCACCGCGTTGATGACCGTGAGTGGCATAGCGATGGCCTGGCTGGAACCCACGGCGCGGAATTCAAACTTGTTGCCGGTGAAGGCAAAAGGCGAGGTGCGGTTGCGGTCCGTGGCGTCTTTTTCAATGGTCATGAAATTCGCGACGCCCAGGCTCTGGCGCGCTCCGCTCACAATGTCTTCGCCGGCCTCGATGGCGTCCAGCACTCGATTCAGCTGCTGCCCCAGGAACGCAGACATGATGGCCGGTGGGGCTTCGTTGGCGCCCAGCCGATGGTCGTTGCCCGCGAATGCAATGGTGGCGCGCATGAGGCCACCGTGGCGATGAATGCCCGCCAGCGTCGCCGCCAGAAAGTATAGAAATTGCAAATTCTCTTCGGGGGTATGGCCAGGCTCCAACACGTTGTGGCCTTCGTCGGTGGCGAGACTCCAGTTCACGTGCTTACCACTGCCGTTAACACCCGCAAAGGGTTTCTCGTGCAGCAGCACCGCCAGACCGTGGCGCTCGCCGGTGGTCTTCAGAATTTCCATCAACAACTGGTTGTGATCCGACGCGAGGTTTGCGGCTTCGTAGATGGGCGCCATCTCGAACTGATTTGGTGCCACTTCGTTGTGGCGGGTCTTGGCGGGGATACCGAGCTTGAAGCATTCCAGTTCCACTTCCTGCATGAACCCCAACACGCGCTCTTTGATGGACCCGAAGTAATGGTCTTCCAGTTCTTGCCCCTTGGGCGGCCGTGCGCCTTGGAGCGTGCGATTAGCGAAGAGCAGGTCTGGGCGCTGCTTGGCGAGGTCAGCATCCACCAAGAAATATTCTTGCTCCGGCCCGCATTGAGCCACCACGCTACCGACCTTGGTGCCCAAAAGCCCGAGGGCAGTGACTGCGGCCTTGTTCACGACATCCATGGAACGCATAAGCGGGACTTTCTGATCCAGCGCTTCGCCGTGGTATCCGATAAAGGCCGTGGGGATGCAGAGGGTGATACCCAAGGGCCCTTCCATTAGAAAGGCGGGGCTGGTGGGATCCCAGGCGGTGTAGCCGCGGGCCTCGAAGGTCGCGCGCAGTCCGCCGCTTGGAAACGAGCTGGCGTCGGGCTCTCCCTGGATCAACATGGACCCACTGAAGCGCTCCACCACTTGGCCAGGCTCATCCCAGCTGATAAAGGCATCGTGCTTCTCAGCGGTGGCGCCGGTCATGGGCAGAAACCAATGGGTGAAGTGGGTGGCACCGTGTTCCATGGCCCAGTCCTTCATGGAATTGGCGACGGCATGGGCCACCTCGGCAGGCAGTCGCTCGCCCTTTTTCAGGGCGGACTTGAAGGCCTTGTAGCTGTCCTTAGATAGCCGCTCTTTCATGGTTCGTTCGCTAAAGGTGTTGCAGCCGAAGTACTGGCTGACCTTCACTTGATCCAGACGTACGATGTCGCTGCTAGCCTGAGCCTTGGCCATGGCATTCCCCTTGTCAGAAAAGCGGTCAGAAAAAAGGTCGGAAAAGACGTGTCCCAAGCCAAGCGAAAAAGCCCGGTAAAACACGCCACAAGCGCGTCTGAAAACCGATTTCAGGATAGCCTGGAAAGCCTTGCAGAACCAGTGGAAATGGCAGATCCAAGGGCCCTGCGCCTGTTGGCGGAGCTGAGGGGCTTTCAGGCCGACCTACCGCGAGGGGCAGCCCTGGCTTGGGAGCGGGCTGTCTTCGCAGAAGCTTTTCTGGACCCAGGTCCCCAGGCGAGGGTTCAGGCTTTCTTGACGAAGGAGAAGTAGGCCGGACTGCGTCCGGCATTAAGGGCCGTTACGGAATAACCAGAAAAGCACTGGTTATTCCGTAACGGCCCCTAAACTTCTGGCATGACCGCCCTCGGCCTCCACATCCCCGACCTCGAAAGCATTGACCCCAGTCTCGACCTGGTGGCGGAGATCCATCGCCTGCGTAGAGAGCGCAAAGCGGTGATCTTGGCTCACTATTACCAGGAGCCAGAAATTCAGGATTTGGCCGATTTCGTGGGCGACAGCTTGCAACTGAGTCAGCAGGCCGCCAAAACCGATGCGGAAGTGATCGCGTTTTGCGGGGTCCATTTCATGGCCGAAACCGCCAAGATCCTGAGTCCCGAAAAAAAGGTCGTCATCCCTGACATGGATGCGGGGTGCAGCCTTGCGGATCGCTGCCCAGCGGATCAATTTGCGGAGTGGCTGAAGCAGTATCCCGGCCACGAGGTCGTGAGTTATATCAATTGCAGCGCGGGTGTGAAAGCCCACAGCACCATCATCTGCACCAGTTCCAACGCGGTGCGTGTCGTCGAGAGCATTCCCTCACACAAGAAAATTGTCTTTGCGCCAGATCGTCACTTGGGCAAGTGGGTGATGAAGCAGACGGGCCGCGACATGGTTCTGTGGCCAGGCTTCTGCATCGTCCATGAACAATTCACCGCCAAGCGCATGGCCTTGATGAAGGCTCAGCATCCGGACGCCAAATTCATCGCGCACCCAGAATGCGACGCGACCGTTTCACAAATGGCCGATTTCGTAGGCTCCACCGCGGCCCTTCTAAATTTCGTCGCGAAGGATTCCGCCAAAGCCTTTATTGTGGCCACCGAGGCCGGCATTCTCCATCAAATGAAACAACGGCGACCCGATGCGCTACTCATTCCTGCCCCTGCCGACAGCGCCTGCAACTGCTCACTGTGTCCATACATGAAACTCAACAACCTCGAAAAACTTTATCTGGCCCTGCGAGATTTGCAGCCGGAAATCACACTCGACGAAGAGGTGCGGCTTCGGGCCCTGATGCCCGTAGAGCGCATGTTGGCGCTGGGTTGAGCAAGCGCTGATGCACACGCGCCGGATCTCCCGCCTCCGCCCCCATACCGCTAGCACGACGGGGCAAAAGCGCTGGCACCAAATTCAGATTTGGGCGGGCGGAATCTTTCTGTTGGCGGCCTTCATCGTCGTGGGATACGGAATGTGGTGGGCCCCGGATCAGTTCTCCAACAACAAATTCATGGTGGTCTCGGATGCCTTCAACAGCCTTGTGTTTCCGCTGCTCGTCAAGGTGGAGGATCACTGGGTCGCGCAACCCTGGGTACCACAGCTACAAACTGGTGATGAGCTCGAAGTTCGCCAAGTCCTCGAACAGCAGCCACTCATTGTGGCGGTCTTTGACCGCTTTGAGAGCCGCACGCTTTGGATGCGAGAGGGTGATCGGCTCCTCAAGGCCCGCGAGGATCAGCCCAAGGCGCAGATCTACCACAGTTGGATCGCCAAAGCCGAAATGAGCCAGCTCATCCAATGGAAACCCCCGAGTGAACAGGATCCTGACCAGGGGCGGATTTCGAGCATCGTTTTCCGCGGAGATCGCTGGATCATCATCAAGCGTTGGAAACCCGGCAGCCCCGAAGTGGAGCGAGCGCTTCGGCTGGCGGTGGGTGCAAACACGCCCATCCAAGTTGGGCTGCGCATTCTCGCTGATCGCGACAAGCCTAAACTCCCTCGCAAGTCCTGGGGGGCCCCCCCTGCACTCCAGGCTGATCAGGCCCGGCTCAACGACTCTTTTTTCAGCATGCCAGCCTCTAGCACTTTTTTCGGCGACGAATGGGAATTGGTGGGGATCCCCAACGAAAAACTTGAACGAAGTTATGTCTACACGGTCCGCCGACAGCGGTGGCTCGCCAGAGGTCTGGCCTTGGCTGTCGCAATCTCCATGTGCCTGGGCCTGTACCTGCGGTGGCGCGCCCGTAAGCGGGCCCTGCTCGACGCCGATCGCATGGCCTCGCTGACCCACAGCCTGAAAACGCCCCTCGCCATTTTGAAATTTCGTTGTGACTCTCTTCGCTTGGGGCGACTCACTGCTGATCAGGCGGATGTGGAATTGCTCAAGATAGGTCAAGAGGTAGACGATTTAACTCGCCTGATCGAAGCCAGCCTGCAAGCCATGCAGGCGGGTGACCAGGCCTCACCACAAAGTCTGGTGGACCCAACGTGGCTCAAAGAAGTCGCTGAAGATATTGAGCCGGCCTTTCAGGCCGAACATCGCCTTCTTGAAGTTCGGCTGGGTGACATTTTGGGTAAGGCTTCACTTTCAAGCCTCCGATCCGGCTTGGCGACCCTGTTGGAAAACGCGCTTTATCATGGCGAAGGCAAGGTCGTCATGGAGACTCGATCCGCTCGCAAGCGACTCTTGATCCAGATTTCGGATGAGGGCTCAGGATTAGAAATCACCCAACTCGAAGCCATCGGTCGCCCTTTTCTCAGACTCCGTGAACAGGGTCAAGAAGGCTTCCGCCGCGAAGGGCAAGGCCTCGGGTTAAGCCTTCTGTGCCGCGTGGCAGAGCGAGAGGGTTGGGGTCTCAGCTTTGCGTCGGCACCGGGAAAGGGATTTCACGCCACGCTGGAGATTCCGATCCTCTGAACGTCTAGGAGTCCTATGTACTCCTAGCGCTCAGGGGCAAGGAGGCTGCTATGGTTGGAATCTCAAACCCCGATCATTGACTAGGCTTTCCAGATGACCCACATCCTCGTGGTGGAGGATGAGCCCAGCCTCCGCCAATTATTAACCAATAACCTGACCTTTGAGGGCTATGTCGTAACCGCCGTTGATGACGGCGGCGCAGCGCTGTCGGCCCATGCCACCCGCAAATCGGATCTCATTGTTTTAGACCTGATGCTGCCCACCATGGATGGTTTTCAAGTCCTACAAAAATTACGAGAGCGGCAGGACTCGGTCCCCGTGCTCATGCTCACCGCACGGGGGGCCGAAACCGATCGAATCCAGGGACTCTCGCTCGGCGCAGATGACTACCTCGTAAAACCATTCTCGGTGCTGGAATTGATGGCTCGCATCAAAGCCATCCTCCGCCGCACCCGGCCCCTCGATCGGCCACAGATTCTCCGCAGCGGCCCCTTCCGTTTTGATTTACCGGCGCTGGAAGTCGAGCGAGAATCAAAAACTCTGGATCTGACCCCCCGTGAATTTCGCCTGCTTGAAATTCTCATTACCCATCCAGGCCGCACCCACAGCCGTCAAGAGCTGCTCAGCCTGGCTTGGGAAGCCGATGCTCGCCCCACACCCCGCACGGTGGATGTCCACGTGGCAAACCTACGGAGAAAATTAGGTGAGGATGAAGGTCGCCCGTGGATCGCCACCGTCGGCGGCGAAGGCTACCGTTGGACCGCGTCGGTGGAAGCCGAGAGCTAAGCCCTGCGGAACGCGGGGCATCCCGCCCGCCCTTGGGGGCTCTCAGGGCCTGGACATCGCGGCGTCAGCGACCTTGTGCGTATCATCTATACGCCGCTGCGGTCGCTTCCTTGCGCTGCATCACGGCTGACCTCCGTCGCGGCACCGCCCCATTTTGAAACAGGCTCTACATCTAATGACGACATGGAACCCACACTCCTGGCAGGCCCTCCCTGCGGCGCAACAGCCCGATTATGCCAACCCTTCTGATCTGGAAAAGGCCGTCGCGCAGTTGCGAAGGTTGCCGCCCCTAGTGGTCCCTGAAGAAGTGGACCGCCTGGGTTCATTGCTTGCAGAAGCCGCCATTGGTAAGCGGTTCCTGCTTCAGGGCGGCGATTGTGCGGAGCAGTTCAAGGACTGCAATGCAGAGGCCATCGCGGATAAATTGAGAGTCATCCTACAGATGTCGGTGGTGCTCACCCACAGCGGGCGGCGCCCCGTGGTGCGCGTGGGGCGAATCGCGGGACAGTATGCCAAACCCCGCAGCGGCACCACGGAACACCTTCGCATAGGCGGCAAGGACATTGAACTGCCGGTGTATCGCGGCGATTTGGTGAACTCCCTGGAAGCCTCACAGAAAGCACGAAAAGCTGATCCCGAGCGCATGGTCCAGGCTTACTTTCACGCCTCCGCCACCCTGAATCACATCCGTGCCCTCATCGAGGGCGGCTTCGCAGACCTGCATCATCCACAACGATGGGAATTGCACCAGCAAAGCACCCCGGCCTATCAAGTGGTCCTGGAGGAAGTCCGTGAGTCGCTTGAATTCCTCGAAGCGCTCGGGGGGGTGGAGCGAGGATCGCTGGAGCGCATTGATTTCTTCACGAGCCACGAAGCGTTGTTGCTGCCCTACGAAGAAGCCCTCACCCGTTGGGTTCCCGATTCCGATGGCAGTGTGCAGGGCCTTGCGTCCCTGGCTCGGGGTGGTGGCTACTACAATCTCGGCGCCCATATGCTGTGGGTTGGCGAACGGACCCGTGATTTGAGCGGGGCCCACCTGGAGTACCTGAGAGGCCTTAAAAACCCCATCGGCGTCAAACTCGGCCCCAGTGTGACGCCTGGGACCATAAAAGACCTGCTAGAAAGGCTCGATCCTTCCCATAGGCCTGGCCGCATCACCCTCATCACTCGTTTTGGCGCCGACTCCATCCGTGAATATCTACCCCCCTTGATCCATGCGGTGAAACGCACCGGCCATACGGTCTTGTGGAGCTGTGATCCCATGCATGGCAACACCGTGAAAACCGACGGCGGATTAAAAACCCGGCATTTTGAAGCGGTACTTTCGGAGTTACGTCAGGCATTTGAAATCCACGGTGCCGAAGGCTCCCAACTCGGCGGCGTCCATTTCGAACTCACGGGCGAAGCGGTCACCGAATGCATCGGCGGCAATGCGGGTGTGGCCGAGGCCGATCTGCCCAGGGCCTACGCCACCGGTTGTGACCCGCGATTAAACGGTGCACAAAGCCTGGAAATGGCCTTTCTCATCGCAGGAATGCTTCGCAAATAATGGTCGAATCACTGAAGCGTGGGGTGGGACAGGTACTCGCCGAGCACCAGCTCCATTTCTTCATGGGGCCACGTCAAACGCAGGCGGGCACCTGGTTCTAGAGATGGCAGCCCTTTGAGTCGCGGCGGCGGGAGCAGCATCACTTCACCGCATTGAAGGGGTGGAAACTCCAGATGCTCCCACACATCCAGCGCGACATTTCGACGGTGGTTGCCGACCCGTAATTCGAGATTCCCGTCCGGAATCTCGAAAGCTGCCCAGGCACCGAGTATGGTGGAATCACCATCTTCGGCAGCCAAACAATAGCCCCGGACAGCCCCCATTCCCCCCAACACCGCCAGCATGATCTGAAGCTGGGAAGCGATGACGGCTCCTGGACCTTTCACAGCGAGACGATCCCGATGGGTTCCATCGGCGCGGCGCAACAGGCCAGGGCGTGGCAGGCAGGGCAATGGCGAGATGCACTCCACTGAAGGCGTGATCCAATTCGGAAGATCCCCGCGTAGACACCATTTTTCACCGTATCGAAGTGCCTGTTTGGCCCGCTGCAATGCGCGCGGGCCGCCTTCCATCAATCGCCTGAGGCTGGGCGGTACCAAGGCTTCCGCGAGCTTTTCGGGGTTACCTTCGCCGAGCTTGCGCAATCGAGCCTGTTCAAGGCGATTCAGATCCACCATGCGCCCATCCGAAAGTCTCGTCATCAGTGCCCGGCGTTCCGCGGTGTCATCCCGTATTAGCGCTGTGCCGAGAATCACGATTGGCCTTCCAGCCACAGGCGCGTTTCTGGGAGGATCGGCGTGGGTCGGTGGAGCTTAAAATCCAGCATGGTTTGCACCGTCTTGGCCTCGGCCAGCAGGGCGTCATCCTGGGCGCGATCAACGCGGTAGTCGAGATCGAAAGAGGTGGTCCCTATGCGCGTACACCAGAGCGCCACGCGCACATCGTCGCTCATCAGGATGGGGCGGCGGTAATCCACTTCGATTCGGGCGATGAGAAAGCCCTCCGACTCGAAGGGCCTATCCTTCAACCAGCCCTGCCACCACTGGAAGCGAGCTTGTTCGATGAGGGTCACTAACACCGCATTATTGACATGGCCTAGGGCGTCTAGATCGCGAAAACGGACTTCAATGGGGTGCACATAGGCCATGGAATCTCCTCGTGAGAGCGTAGCGGAGATAATGCAGGCATTCTTGTGGGATGGACGCCAACCTCAAAATCCCGCACGGCCCCTGGAACCCTGATCGCCAATGGGCGGATCCCATGATCACGCTGCTGACCTTGCTTTGCGTGTTCCTCGCCATGTTCCATCTACGGGTACGTAGCCATTCGGTCTCACCGCCACCCGATCATCCCGGCATCTATGGCCGGGTGGCTGAGGTGGTGGCTTTGGGGCAAAAACTAGGGAAGGCTCCAGCCTCCACTGGCCTAGCTAAGGGCGCCATAGGTGGTAGATTGGCCGATCTCAGGGCGCGCATGGTGGACCCCTGGGACCGGGCTCTTTTTAGCGTGTTATTGGCCGAAACAGGTGACCCAATCAACGCCAAACCCATGGCCCTGGACGGCCCCTTACCGCCTGGGCCCGGTCTGGCTTTCCGCGCGGGCTGGCGTTGGGCCTACGAAGATGCAGGCCAAAATTCGGGATCAGCGCCGAGTCTTGATGAGAGGGCTGCGGTGGTCAACGCACTCGGAGGTGGTTACGGTGCCCGATTGTTGGAAGCGAAATGGGCCGAAAGGGAGGGCAAAGACGCCGCAGGGCTGCGCCGCCAGGCAGAGGCGCTCATTGCGGGACGGGTTCTGCTGTTCGGTGGGTTGGGACTCCTGGCGGTGGCGCTCGGGCTTAGCGGTCTTGCCTTCGGAATTTTTCTGCTCGTCACTCGGAAAGTGCCGCACCGATTCGCGCCGATGACCTACGCGATGGGCCCCCGCGCCGCGCTTCTGGTATTCCTAGGGTGGCTCACGGTGCAGATGGGTTCAGGATTCATCGTAGGGCCGATTTTCATCGCCGCACCATTCTTGAAACCCTTTCTTTTGCCCATCGTCTACGGCTTTCACGCGGTGATGGGAGTTGGGTTCATCTGCGCGGCTGAAGGCATCCGTTTTCGCGAGCTGCTGCACCGCGTTGCGCCAGGGGCTCAAGGGCGTAGCCTAGCATGGGGCCTCGGTTTTCTCACCCTCGCCGTGAGCGCGGTGTTTGCCATGGCGGTCTTGATCAGCCCATTCTTGAAGGCCACCCAGCCCCCCCAAAAAGAGTTGATGGATGTGGTCGTCGGCACCCATGGCCCGCTGGCGCTCCCCTTGTTATTTTTCACCGTGGCGGTGCTCGCGCCATGCTTTGAAGAGTTGATGTTTCGTGGGTTTCTACTGCCCTTTTTGGCTCATCAATGGAAAGACCTGCGCGGCGGAACGACCCTCGCAGTGCTAGCCAGCGGACTGCTCTTTGGTCTCATCCACCTTCAGCCCACGGCGCTGCCGGTGCTCACGACCTTAGGCCTGGTGCTGGGACTGGCGGTTCTGCGCACGGGCAACCTGCTGACCTCCATCCTGGTGCATGGTCTATGGAATGGGTCAGTGTTCCTGGTGATGCGGTTATTTTTGGCCTAGATTTTTTATTCGTGCTTTTCGCGTAATTCGCGGTTCCAGATTTTTTGGCTCATAGCTTAGAGCTAGTCAATCTTCTCCAGCTTGACGGGATTCTGGATGGTTTCACCGGGCACAAGCACGCTGCGCCAAGGCTTATAGCCGTCCAGACTGATGCGGATTTCACCCACGCCGCCAAGAATTTTTGGCAGTTCTACCATCGGTGTGCGGCCCACGTAGACGCTGTTGAGATAAATCTCCGCGCCCGGCGGATCGGAATTCACCGAGAGGCCCGGATGTTTGAGATCCAGGAATAGCCTCAGTTTTACGTCTCCGTCCTCCAAAGCTGCAAAGCGCGGTGCGTAGCCTTCTTTATCCAGACGCAGGCTCTTGGCCCGTCCGCTCACGTGCAAGTCGTGGATCGGCGTTCGGCCGATGAGCACCCCGTCGAGATAGACCTCTGAATCCGACGGCATGGATTCCAGATTGAGAGCGCGGCGTGGATCCATGACCCGCCCGTAGCTCCACCAGAAAACCTGGAAGAAAATGATGATGCCCGCAGCCCATTTAACGATGAGCCACCAATCAAAGCCGGGTTCTTCTCGGAAAGCACGGCGAGGCGCGGGACGGGCTTCACGTTGGGATTCGCCGTCCGTTGAACGGCCTTGGAACCCTGGAACGGAGGAGGGTTCTTCGTCCAGCGCGATGCGCACCGGGGCTCCGGTCTTCATGCCGCGAGGCGCACGAACCTCCGGCTCACTGGCAGGCGCGGTGTACCCCATCTGCGCCTGGGACCGACGCTGGGAAACGATGTCACCGACATCATCCTCCTGTGCAAGAGCGGCAAATAGGCGGGAGCGAAGGTTCGTGGGTCCCGGAAGCGCGTCAATCAGCTCTTCAATGAAATCCAGAAGCGTCGCATGGCGATCATCGGCGTCTGTAGCCAAAGCCCTTTTGAAAACCGCCGCCAGCTTGGGTGGCATATCGGGTGGAATCGCGGGGGGATATTGCAGGATGTGGATCAAAATGGCCGTCAGGTTGCTGCCTGGATGGGGCAACCTTCCCGTCAGCAACTCGAAAGTCGTCGCCGCGAACGAATAACGGTCTGAGCTAGGCGTGCCATCGCCACCCTTGAGAATTTCCGGGGGCGAATAAGCGGGTGAGCCCAGGAAATCCCCGGTACTGGTGATGCGCAGCGCCAGGGTCTGCGCGTAGCCCTGACTCATCATCGCGTCTTCGGGATCGAGGGCCGAAGGCTCACGGAAGAGCGGGCGATCTGACGAAAGGGTCGCCTGTCCAAGGGTTCTCGCGATTCCAAAATCCATGAGTTTGGCGCGGCCCGCTTCGCTGATCAGGATGTTCTCGGGTTTCACATCCCGATGCACGATCCCCAACCGATGCGCTCCACGCAGGGCCCGCATGGCCTGGATCAACACCCGGACAGAGGTTTCGAGATCGAGATCCTTGTCCTTGATGTGCTTGGCCAGGCTCTTGCCCTCGACGTATTCCATGGCAAGAAAAGGCCCCACATCCGGCTCCACACCCACGTCGAACACCGTCACCACATTGGGATGGTTCAACTGGGCGCTGATTTCTGCCTCGCGCCGGAAGCGCGCCATGGCGTGTTCTTTGGCCTCGTCGTAGGTGGTCACTACTTTGATGGCGACCCAGCGTTTGAGCATCGGGTCTTCGGCCAGATAAACCGTCCCCATGCCCCCTTTCCCAAGGGGGCGCTTGATCAGGTATCTGCCGATTCGCTGGGGGTCCGCCATAGGGCCTGTAGAAGGGTCTGGGAATTTGAATATAGCCAGTTGGATGGCCCAACGTGTTGAAGTCTCAAGAATAGATCTCTGAACTGTATGATTTCTTCGATAAAATGAACCTTTTGGAGTGTCTGTGGCCGCGCTCATTGAAGCCATCAGCGTCAAACGAAAGATGTATTTTGAGATGGAGGACACCCCCTTCCATTGCCTTGACGTGGAAATTTCAACCCCCACCGCTCGTGGTGGACAAACTTTGGTGCGCCTCAAGATGCGCAATCTGCTCACGGGCGCAGTCTTCGACAAATCGTTCAAGGCTGGCGATAAATTCAAGCAACCCGATCTCGTCAACGTGCCTGCAAGCTTTCTCTATTCCGATGGCGGGGGTGGTCACTTCATGGATCAGGAAAGCTTCGAGACCCATGAGATCAGCCCGGAAATGCTTGGCGATGCGCTGGATTTCCTCACGGATGGATTGATCGTTCAGATCCAGAAATTCAACGGCAATCCCATCGGCATCCAGCTACCGCAGCACGTGGAACTTTCCGTCACCTACACCGAGCCCGGTGCCCGCGGCGACACCGCTTCCGGCAACGTCACCAAGCCCGCCAAGCTCGAGACCGGCATCGAAATTCGCGTGCCGCTCTTCATTAAAGAAGGCGAAAAGGTCAAGGTCAGCACCGAGACGAAGGAATTCGCAGGGCGGGCGTGACCCGGAAATTCCGCCTCGGCCAAAGCCGGGAAGCGACCGACCTGGATCACCGCGAGGTCTATTCCCGCGAACGTAAATCCGATTCCAAACGCCGGCAGCAATCCGCAGAACGAACTCAAACTGACATCGAAGGCCACGGCGCCGAGTCCATGTTGCGCCTGCCGGACGCGACACCCTGGCTGCACTTGCCAGAAGCCATCCTGATCCAACGCCACAGTCAGTGGGTGGATCTGGAATTGGCAGATCGTTCGATTCTGCTCGCAACGCTCTCTGGAAAATTGAAGGGCGTGAAATTGGTGGTGGGTGATCGCGTCCGTTATTCGCCAATTCCCCTTGAAGAACCCCAACTGGTCTTCGATAAAAAACTGCCTCAAGCCCAAGTCATCGCTGTTTCGCCACGCAGCTCGTTGCTTAAGCGGGGCGGCATTGATGACCGCGAGCCTTGGCAGCTCATCTGCGCCAACGCCGAAGAGCTTTGGGCTTGCGCAGCGGTGGTGGATCCGCCGATGCGGCCTGGGTTGCTAGAACGCGCACAAACGCTCGCGCTGGCAGCAGGATTAACGTTTCGGATCATCGTCACTAAACGCGATCGCGCCACGGCGAAAGACACCCTCCCGGAATTGGACCCGCTCCGCCAACAAGGCGTTCCGATTCTCGAAACCAGCGCCTCAACTGGAACAGGCCTCGAAGCATTGAGATCGCTTCTGACGAATCGAATCGCGGTGTTGGTGGGGCACAGTGGCGTGGGTAAAAGCACCCTCGTCAATGCGCTTTTACCTGAGTCAAGTCTTCGCACGGGCGACATCAGTAAGTACGGCACGGGCCGTCAAACCACCACCGCCGCAAGGTGGTTGCCGACGCCATACGGTGGCACCCTCATTGACACCCCTGGCATCCGCACCCTTAGCGTCCGTGGACTGGATCGAGGATTGCTGCCTGCGATTTTCCCCGAATTTTCCACGGCAATAATCGAAGATCCGAACGCTTTTGACCCCTTCGATGACAATCTCGATCTGGACTACCCAGAGCGCCTGCAAAGCCTTCAGCGGCTATGGCAGGAAATGGACGATCGCAATCCCAATCAGAACGTTCATAGGTAGGCCCATGCAAGATCGGATGCAAAGCGATTCCAAGCTCCTGGGCCTTGCCTACAAAGTGGTCTTCGGAACGCTGTTTCCACTTTTCCGTTTCGCATCTCGAAATTTCAAAAGTCGTGAGCGGGGATTTGAAATTTGCGATCAGATCATGACGGCTTTCATGGCCTTGCGTCCGAAATATCTCGATGCGGTTAAGGGCAACACCGCACAGGTTCTCGGCTTGAACGTGAATCACCCCAAGGTGGAGGCGATCGCCCGCAAGATCGTCCGCAATCACGCGTATTCATGGCTGGATTTCTTCTATTTCGCCCAGCGTCCGGTGGAAGATGCCCTCAGTTTTTTCGCCACCGCCCACGCTTTTCAGCAAGTGCAAAAGGTGGCGTCTGAAGGCAAAGGCGGCATCCTGCTTACAGCCCATGCCGGCAACTACGAATTGGGTGGCATCCTAATGCGGATCCGCAACCTCAAGATCTACGCGGTCTACAAGCCCGACCGCTTTGAAGCCGTAGAGCGGCTTCGGAACGACATGCGAGCGCAGGGTGGCGTGGTTGGGATTCCCGTGGACGGGGTAGGATTCAGTACCCTGCCTTTGGTGAAGCTGCTACGCGAAGGCAAGCTCGTGGGAATGCAGGGCGATCGGGATTTCAGCATGAACGGCCTGAAGATTCCATTCTTCGGGCGGGACGCCTATTTCCCGAGAGGGCCCTGGGAGCTCTCGGCCATGACCGGGGCGCCGGTACTCTGCTGCGTTTTCTTCATGGATGAAAACCACCGTTTCCAGGCCGTGTTCACCGAACCCATCACCATCACGGGTGGTCGTGGCGAACGCATGAAAGAAATCGAAGCAGGAATGCGCTGCTACGCGAAAATGCTCGAAGACTTAATTCGACAGCATCCCGATCAGTGGTACTGCTTCTATCCCTTTTGGGACGATCCCATGCGGAAATCCGCCGCGATCCATTGAGCCAGGATTTTGCAGGTCTGATCAAATCCAAGGATCTCAGACTTCAGGCCTCGTTGTTGGTTTTGGATGGGTCATGCCGTATTCCAGCCATACGAAGCGACCCACAACAACGAGGCCTAATGCCCGAAGCCTGATTTCAAGGCCCCGTCACCTGAACCACCCCATTGCCGGTGGTCACAAGCACATCACCTTGCGGCGTCACGGCAATACCAAAGGGACGGAACAAGCCCCCAGGCAAAGGACCCAAGCGAATTCCCTCTTGCCCCGGATTCCCCGCGATGGTGGATGTGGTGCCATCGGGCAATACCTTTCGAAGCGTGTTTCCGCCCCGATCAATCACGAAAATATTTCCCGCCGAATCAGCCGACAAAGCAATCGGCACCGCAAATCTCGTGAGAAATCCGTCACCATCTGCGCTTCCGAATACACCTCCGAGCCCGGCGAGGGTGACCACATATCCTGCGGGAGAAACCGTGCGAATCAACCCACTGCCCGTGTCCGCCACCAGCAGATTCCCGGAAGGCCCGAATGCCACCCCTTGCGGGAAGGTAAAGGTGGCCGCCCCATATCGGCTATCAATGTACCCCTGCTGCCGGGGTACCCCGGCGAAGGTGCTCACCATGCCACCGGGGCTGATGATCTGAATCACCTGATTGTTCGTATCAGCGACATAGATATTGCCATTCGCGTCCACCGCGATTCCTGACGGCCTATCAAACCGAGCACTGCTGCCAGGACCCGTGATGTTGCCCGGATTCCCCGCCTTTCCGGCAAAGGTCTGGACCTCCCCCGAAGGCAGGACTTTCCGAATCGTGTGATTCCCTGTATCCGCCACATAGACATTACCGGCCCCATCCACCGCGATGGCTTGCGGGCCGTTGAACGTCGCCGAGGCGAACCCATCGGCGCTACCCACCACTCCCACTTGACCCGCCAGCTTGGTGACCTGACCGTTGGGACTGATTTTTCGGAGGGTCTGATTTCCGGTATCGGCAATGTACAGCGTACCGTCGGACCCAAGGGCCATCCCTTGAGGATTCAAGTACCGGGAATCCAGTAAGGTGCCATTCGCAGACCCTTGGCGATAGGGCGTCCCCGCAAGGGTGGACACGATTCCATCCACCGTGGAAGAACGCAGCAGATAATTGCCGGAATCCACCAGGAGGATGGACCCGCCAGGCCTCACCACGATGCCCGCTGGGCTGTTGAAAAGCGTGTTGGTATCCCGACCATCCTGATATCCCGCCACCCCTGCTTGGCCAAAAATCGTGGTGACCGCGCCCGCCGAAGTGACTCGCCGAAAGGTGTGATTCCCGGTATCGGCCACAAGGATTGTCCCTGCGGGCTCAAGGTAGAGGGCCGTGGCAGTATTGAATTTAGCCACCAGGTTGGTTCCATCCGCGCTGCCCGACGACTGGGCAATCCCCGCGAGCGTCGTTACGACCCCGGCGGGTGTAATTTCCCTCAGGGTGCTGTTTCCAGAATCCGCCACGACCAAATCCCCACTGCCGTTCAAGATCAAGCCCATGGGCCAGAAGAACAGTGCGTTCGCACCAGTGCCATCTAGCGACCCGAATTGGGTACCGAGCCCCGCCAACGTTGTGACCACCTGCGCCGTTGAAAGGGACCGAATGACATGATTATTTCGATCCGCCACGAACAAGGTGCCACTGCTATTCACCGCGATTCCAAAAGGGCTATTGAAAATCGCCTGGGCAGCGGGCCCATCGTTATAGCCGCCGACACCGACAGTACCTGCGAGGGTGCTGACGCTGCCATCCACGGCGATTTTTCGGATGACCTCGTTACCCGTATCCGCCACATACAAATTTCCCGCCGCATCTCTACAAATTCCTTTGGGGCTGCGAAACAACGCCGCAGAGGAAATTCCATCGGAGAAACCCGGGATGCCACTTCGGCCTGCGATGGTGGTCACCACGCCCGCTGCGGTCACTTTACGTATGGCGTGATTCTGGGTATCGCAAATATAGACATTGCCTAAGGGGTCGGAAACGCCCGCGCCCGCTTGGTCAAACTGGGCTGCGGCACCCGTCCCATCCAGCGACCCAGGCCCCCCTACATCCCCCGTCAACAGATCAAGTCCTCGCGCCACCACCGTGACGGAAGCCGAAGATGACCCTTGGGCATTGGAGGCTCGCAAGGTGTAAGTCTGCCGCTGCTTGGGCAGCACCACGATGCTAGAAGGCCCGCTGAGGACGCTTACGCCATCCAGCGTTAGCGCCGTGGGGTTCCCCGTTACAACCCAGTTCAGGGTAGTGGATTGACCCGCATTCACTTGGGGCGATGCCGCCGCGAAGGTAGTGATGGCAGGGCCATTGGTGACCGTCACGGTCGTGGTGGCGGTCGCCTTGGCTCCCGCGACACTGGTCACAGTCAAGGCGTAGGTGATGGTGGCCGCCGGGCTCACCGATACCGGTGTGCCGCTGATGATGGTGTTAACTCCGCCATTGACCGAGCCCGTTCCTCCCGCAAAGACCGCCGTGAGCGTCGTGCTCCCGCCCAATGAAATCGCAGGTGAAGCGGCCGCAAATGTGGTGATGGTGGGAAGGGGAAGCACCGCCAAGGTGAGGGATTGTGTTACGACTCCACCGAGCGTATTCGATACCGTCAGCGTGTAGGTGGTGGTGGTCGCAGGCGTGACCGTCAGGCCGAGACCGCTGCTTGTGGGCCCCAGCCCTTGATTGATCGTTCCCGTGCCGCCCACAAACGTGGAGGTAAGGGTGGTACTGGACCCCACATTGATAGGATTGGCCGCCGCCACAAAGCTGCTGATGACCGGCTGTGCCAGCACGGTCAGCGTGACGGACCGGGTGACTTTCACACCGAGAACATTGGCCACACTAAGCGTATAAATCGTTGTGGCGGAAGGCGTCACCTGGACGGCGTTCCCCGTGAAGATCGTACCCGCGCCGTTGTCAAGGGTTCCACTGCCGCCTGAGAAGGTGGCTTGCAGGGCGGCTTGACCCCCAAGGCTTATGGAGTTGGGCGACACGGTAAAAGAGGCAATGGCCGGCCTGGGCTGAACCGTCACGCCTGCGGTCGCGACCACACTACTAGACGCCTGGCTCGTGCCCACAATGTGGTAGGTCCCCTCGGTGGCGGGTGTGGTGTAGAGGCCCGAAGCCGTGATGGTTCCGCCGGAAGCGCCTTCGGCGACTCTCCAGTCCACGACCTGATTTGAAGTCCCACTAAGGACGGCGCTGAATTGGATGCTATCTCCCGCCGTGGCCTGAGCGATGGCTGGAGAAATGGCAATGGTGACCGGCACGGGAGGTGGCGTACCGCCTCCGCCTCCACAGGCGACGACCACAGCCAGGCCGAGCGCCAGACCTAGCTCCGGGAAAACGTATTGGCAGATCCGTCGAAAAAACGACATGGCGGCTCCGGGAACGGCCACACAGTCACAACCCTGCGGCGGCCAAGCCTGTCAGTTTATCAGCCCCAAATCAATTCTCTGTAGTCAAATCGCCCTTGGCCCGGCAGGTGAATCTTGAGCACTTCAAAATTGGGGGACAGGTCAAAATCCCGGGGCATGATGTAGCTGGGATGGCGGGCCATGATCCGGCTGGCGAAAGATCCACCAGGTCCTGGATTTGCCGCTGGGGCCGACATCACCAACGGCTGGATGGGGTAGCTCACTTTGTAGAATGCCTTGGCAATGAGCGCCGAGCAGATAACTTCGCGACTGCCCGAACTGCCAAAATAAAAGGGGCGACGGCGGAATTTCCGAGGCAACAAATGGACGGGGGTAAGATACCGCGCCAAGTCAAAGATATTGCGCCGATCATAGCGCACACCAAGATGGCCCAGGACCACCGCCAGCACTCGATCCCGGTCTTCCTGAAGCAAGCTGTGAGGCCGACAGATGCGGAGATTCCGCGCCTGGTATTTGGATAGTGGAACCACCGTCACACCCTGGATCATGTCGCTTTCAACTAAAAGATTCGTGGCCTCCTCGCCATACCTGGCCAGGGCCTCTTCGGCATGAGGCCCCCCCCAGCGCATCAAAGCATCCCCAATGTAAAAGGCGGCGTGACTCCAGGAACTCTGAGTGAGGTACATGATCATTTGGCTGATGCGACTGTTACCTTCCACCAGCAAAATATCGCAGGGCTCCATGGTCTCGCGCATCCGCGTCATGTCGTTCGGCACCCGGCGCTGATAGCCAGGCAATTCCTCGGTGAGGTAATGGATCAGCCGATTGGCGATGAAGTCATTGAGGCCCATGGCTCATAGAATCCCGCGATACATCCATCTCGCAAGGAACTTCTTGTCCGCGTTGAAATCAAAACCGATCCGAAAATGGCTGTTTGCCGTAAATTCGGTACCGTCGTTCAGCCCGTCGGCGCCAGATCCAGGCGGCAAAGTGGCTGATGCCTGGGATGCGGAGCAGCGGGGCCGCCCATCGCCAACGGGGAAGGCGCCCAAGGATGTGAGGTAGCAAAGCAGCTCCGGCCCAAACCCGTCGCGTGCTTTCTTCCAGTCCGTGAATTTCGCCGTGCAGATCCCGCCCCGCCAGTTCCGGGGCGAAAAGCGCGAGATCCTTTCCTTGAAGCGGGAAAAACACCAAAAGACCATTCCGATCCCGCTCCCTCAGGCGATCCATCATGCGACAACAAAGGCTGCACTCGGCGTCGTAGGCGAGGATTAGGGGGCCATGTGGAAATAGGTGAAACACCTCAGACTACAGCGGGAACAGCAGCCAATTGTTTAACCCAGGCAGGGACGGTTTTCACGCCCTTGGGAGGTTCCAGGGCCTTCTGATATCGGCGCAGTTCTCCGTTGTGATTGGTGATGAAATCGTTCTCTTCCA
>JAYVXV010000035.1:0-2649 GCA_043784905.1 Holophagaceae bacterium
AGCCACTCCGCTTTCAGGCCGGAATCTTTGATGGCGGTATCAATCGCCTCGGCAATGTGAACATTGTAGGGGTGGCGTTCGCAGTCCGATGGTTGGAAACTTGTGGTCATGTTGCTGCTCCAAGAGAGAGAGGTCAGAGAGATGCCCGGCGCTCACGGGGAGACGCCGGGCTCGGCAAACCTCGCTTGCAGGGCAGCGCAGCGAGAGGGGGAATGGACAGATGGGCTCAAGAAGCCTCCGGTAGAGGCGCGTGTTGAGTGGGCTTAGGCCAAATATCGGGGCGCAGCTCCCAGCGCTTAATCGCGCCCTGGGTCGCTTGCTCAATGCGGATAGCCAATTGGGGGGAAGGCCTGCGCTTGCCAGCCAAAACGTCATGAAATCGCGCATACGAAAGGCTCCCAACCTCAGCCATGAGGTCGGAAATCCTGCAATTGAGGCGGGGTCTGAAGTCCATGACCCCATAGTAAACCCTCTAGGGGTATATGCAACCCCAAAAAGCGATCTATCTAACGAGGGGGGATTCTCTCTAACTGGAGGCATGCCCTCCGCCGCTCCAATCTGGGTCCCTTTGGCCCGCTTTCGCGCTGCGCTTGACGCCTACCAGCTCAAGACGGGCGGGACTCAACAAAAAGTTGCAGATGATCTTGGGATTGGTCTCGCCTTTTTGAGAAATATTTTGTACGGCCAGAAAAAACCTGGCCTCGAAACCATTACGAAAGCATCGGCGCTATTTAATGTCCCCATCACCGAATTCCTGGATGACCCAGGTACCTCCATGGTCGGCCAAAGCGTAGCGGATCTAAGCGAAATGAAACGTTTCCAGGCCACCGTCATGCTTCAGGATATGCGGTCAGAAGACCTCACAGAACAAGACTGGCAAACCCTGTTCGAGGACTATATTCATGCTAGGGACCGTCTCAGAGCTATGAAGGCCCGGAAGGATCGTGCATAGTGGTGCCATGCCTGAATGGTACGGCCATAAATATCCTGCCTGGGTGGATTTCGAGACCTTCGCGGAATCGTTTGGATGCGCAGTGGGAGCCACGCGGCTGTCGTTCCCGGCTGTCATCCTCGAAACAGGAGGAGGTGCCATTTTGATTCCAGAGAGTTTTGGTCCGCTTGCCTCAACCTGGGCCTTGGCTCATGAGTTGGGGCATCTGGTACAACACACGGGGCCGAAACTGGCATTTAGCTACCACAAGGATGAACGGGCAGCGGATCGCTGGGCCGCGTGCGCACTCATTCCAGCGGCCCGTGTCCGCAGGTACCGAAACGCAAGCGTGGACGCGTTCATTGGCGCTTTGTCTCGCCATTATGAAGAAATTCTGCCCATTGATTGTGAAACCCGCCGCCTTGCCGCCCGGATTGCCCAGGCGCGCTTATGGGCGATGGCAAACGAGCCGCCGGTCCACGCGAGCGGCGATTCTTGGGGGTGAACGATGTTTAAATATTTATTGTCATTTTTAATGGTAGGCCATCTTGTGGCCCAAGACGCAGTGCCAATGCCCTCCCCAATGGACCGCGTTACCCGGTCCCGTGTCGTCATGGTTGAAAAAGCGGGGACCCATGAACTTTCGCCGCTTGCCGGTGCATTTGCGACCAGAGCCGCCTTCGTAACTGTCCTTTTTTATACAGACTTCCCAGATGCGACAGCTCAAATCCACATCCGGGACGCCCAGCCCACTTTCTACCTAAAGGTTGATGCCGACCCACGGGGGAGAATATTCCTCGTACGAGCAGACAAGAGTAAAAGAAGCCGCTCTGTCAAGTTGGGCAAAAGCGGATTCGGTTCGATAAGCGGGATGATGGTGCCCGATCCAGACTGGACATTTGAATATTCATTCAAGGAAACCTCAAAAGAAGGTATATGGGAGATTAAGCCAAAATCCTCCCTTAAAAAAGGCGAATACGGCATTTATATGGGGGGTTTTGCCAGCAGCGCCCCCAGCCCTGGTGCAGGTGGCAACCTTTTTGATTGTGCCGTGGACTGATCTATGGCCGAAGCTCCCTACGCTCCCCGCCTGATGCCGCCCTACCCCAAAGAGCCCCCAGGCGACGGCCATTGGTGGCGCTTCGACCGGCCATCCTGGGAATGGGTGAGGCAGGAAACATGGTGGGAGGGATGGCCCAAGTACCCCAAGGAATGGGGCGGCAAGCTCCCCCCTGAATATCGAGGCTGACACGCAACCCCCCGATGACCCCGCCCCGGCGGGGTTTTTTCGTGGCTGCGAAAATATTTTCAATTTCAGGGTTGACTGTACCCCCAAAGGGTATACTATTGGGATTGCACCATCCCCCACCACCCCCTCAGCGCCCCGAGGCCCCCCCATGACCCTCCGCTTCACCGCTTCCCGCACGCTCCCAGGCCGTTACCGCCTGGCTATCCACGGAACGCGGCGCCTCAAGGCGTTGCTGGCGAAGTAGCGCACCCCTTCACTCACCACGGCCAGCCGGGCAGGGCGGGCCGACTCAACCGCGTCATTTCGGCGCAACAGCCTGCGGCTTGCCCGCGTGGAGAAACCATGACTACCAGGAAGGCGACGCCCCCCAAGGTCACACCAAAAAAACCCATCAAAATAATCATCGGGCAACGTGGCTGGGTTTGGGTTGGTCGAGTCACGAAAACGGGCTCTGAGATCAAAATCACCT
>JAYVXV010000036.1:0-2638 GCA_043784905.1 Holophagaceae bacterium
CGATGTCGGGTTTCTCCCTTGCAGCGCCCGCAGGGTGCGTCTAGGTCCATACCGGCGTAATAAGTTTTCGTCATGGTTCAAGGGTATCGCAAAAAAATAAACACAGAGGTGAACAGAGGTGGCGGAGGAAATAGAGAACTGATCCTGTGAAATAAAGCGCATAGCGGTGTTTCGCGTGTTTTGGCGGCTTTAGTTGTTCGGCTCTTTCAAACACGGATTGATATGAATTCCTTTGTGAACCTCCGCGATCTCTGTTCACCTCTGTGTATTCTTTTTTTCGCCTACCCGATCAATGCCACGACCTGTTTCAGCCGGGCTTCCTTTTCTTCGGACTGACCACGCAGTTTGGCGACGGCGGCTTCGGGGGCCTTGGTGACGAAGCTATCGTCGGCCAGGCGGGCGCGAAGGGGCTCTAGCTCTTTCAGGAGCTTGGCGTGCTCGGTTTCGAGTTTAGCCTTTTCGGCCACGGGATCCTTCAGGCCCGCCAGCTCAAGCGCGATGGTGCCGCCGCTCACCACGCCTACGGCGCGGGTGTTTGATGCCAGATCGCCGGTGGTGAACTCGATGCTTTCCAATCTTGCGATGGCCTTGAGCGCATCGCTGAAGGGCTGCAATTCCATGATGGTGCAGGCAGCCGCCACGCGTTTGGCGGGGTCAATTCCGTTCTCGGCTTTCAGGCGCAAAAAGGCGCTAAGGATGTCCTGAAAACGCGGGATGAGAGAGGCGTCACCACCCTGTTTCGCGAGCAATGGATGATCCAAAGGCCAACCACGTTCCGCGAGCAAAGTGGATTCGCCGGGCTTGAGTCGATCAGCTACGACCGCCTCGTGAATTTCTTCGGTGACGAAAGGCACCATGGGATGCAGCGCTCGGAGAAGGATGTCCAGGAATTGCAGGATGGCGGCCTTTTGGCCTGCCGTTCCGTTCAATAAATTCACTTTGGCAAGTTCGATGTAGGTGGCACAGAAATCGTCCCAAACCAAGTGATAGAGCAGGTCGGCGGCCTCATGAAAACGGAACTCTTCGAGGGCTGTGGTGACCTTGTGAAGATCCGTCCGCAGGCGGCCGATCATCCAGAATTCCGCTTCGCCCAATTCGGGTTCCACCGCCAACGTCAAGTCATCCGTCAGGTTGATCTGCACGAAACGCGCGGCGTTCCAAAGTTTGTTACAGAAATTGCGAGAGGACTCGAGTTTGGATTGGCTCAGCGCGATGTCGGTGCCCGGCGCGGACATGGAAATGAGCGTGAAGCGCAGGGCGTCGGTGCCGAACTCGTCCATCACTTCCAATGGGTCAATGACATTGCCCTTGGACTTTGACATTTTAGCGCCACTGGCATCCCGCACCAGGCTATTGAAATAGACCTGTTTGAACGGGACTTGATCCGTCCAGGTGAGGCCGCTCATGACCATGCGGGCCACCCAGAAAAAGATGATGTCGTAGCTGGTACACATCACGTCGTTGGGGTAGTAACGCTTGAGATCCTCGGTTTCGTCGGGCCAGCCCAGGATGCTGAAAGGCCATAGCGCCGACGAAAACCAGGTATCCAGGGTGTCGGGATCTTGTTCGAGTTTTGTGGAATTACATTGGAGGCATTTACCCGGCGCCTCCAACTCTACGTGCAGACGGCCGCAGTCGCCGCAAGTCCACGCGGGGATACGATGTCCCCACACAAGCTGACGGGAGATGCACCAGTCTTGAATATGGGTGAGCCAGTGTTCCCACACCGCGACGTGATGCTGCGGCGTGAAGGTGATGCGACCTTCGCGGACGACCTCAAGCGCTTGCTGCGCGGCATCCTTCACATTCATGAACCACTGCTCGGACACCAAAGGTTCAAGTACGGCGCCGGTGCGATCGGAGACTGCGACCTGGCTGGTGTGATCCTCGATCTTCACCAGGAAGCCACCGACATCGAGATCCGAGACGATTTTTTTACGGCACTCGAAGCGGTCCAAACCCGCGTAGTCAGCCGCTTCGGCGGTCATTTTTGCGTCGAAGCCGATGACGGTGATGCTCGGTAGATTTAATCGAAGACCCGCCGCGTGGTCATTGGGATCATGGGCAGGCGTGAGTTTTACGCAGCCCGTTCCAAATGCCGGATCCACAAAAGTGTCCGCCACCAGAGGGATTTGGCGACCGGTGAGCGGATGGTTCATCAACTTGCCGACAAGGTGGGTGTAACGCTCATCGTCCGGATGCACGGCCACTGCGGTGTCGCCGAGCATGGTCTCGGGTCGTGTGGTGGCCACCACGATGTCACCACTGCCGTCGCTCAGCGGATAGCGCAGGTGCCAGAGCTTTCCGTGCCGCTCCACATGTTTGACTTCGAGATCGCTGAGGGCCGTCTGAGACACGGGATCCCACTGAATCATGCGTGGCCCGCGATAGATGCGGCCCTGGGCGTAGGCCTCCACGAAAACCTTGCGCACGGCGCGATTCAAATCCGGGTCCATGGTAAAGCGCTTGCGACTCCAGTCCAGGCTTGCGCCCAGGCGTCGCAACTGATTCTCGATGTCGAGTTGGTTCTGTTCTTTCCAGGCCCAGATGCGCGCCAAGAATTTATCCCGGCCCAGTTGGTGGCGATCCGTGCCTTCTTCTTTCAGCTTTCGCTCCACAATGATCTGCGTGGCAATGC
>JAYVXV010000037.1:0-8706 GCA_043784905.1 Holophagaceae bacterium
GTGGATCTTTTTCCCATCACACGGAAGCCTGCCACGCCTTCGTTTCCGGTGCCGAACGGGCACACGCTCGATAGTTATTTTGTGGAAGTAGCGCGGGAATGTTTTGAGGTCAGGGTGCAAAAGTGCCGCCCGTTGTGGGGCGCGGGGGCCTTGAAGCACACCGAAGAAAAATATAGAGAGCGTTTAGAATTTGAAATAGACACCGTCCTCAAAATGGGCTTTCCTGGCTATTTCTTGTTGGTGTGGGATTTCATCGCCAAGGCCCGGGATATGGGCGTTCCCGTGGGGCCGGGCCGCGGTTCTGCCGCAGGCAGCATCGTGGCTTGGTCCATGAAGATCACGGACATTGACCCCATGCAGTACGACCTGCTTTTCGAGCGCTTTCTGAATCCCGAGCGGGTGTCCATGCCTGATGTGGACATTGATTTCTGCCGCGATGGCCGCCAGAAAGTCATTGACTACGTTACGGAAAAGTACGGCCAAGACCGCGTTTCCAACATCATCACCATCAATCAGCTCAAGACCAAAGCCGTCATCAAGGATGTGGCGCGGGTCTTCGAGAAGGATTTCAATTGGGCCAACACCCTCACCAAGCTCGTACCTCAGGAGCCCGGAAAACCCATCACCATGGCCGAGGCGCTCCAGAAATCCGACAAGCTGAGGGAGATGTACGAGACGGACCCCGAAGTCAAAAACGTGCTCGATATTTCGGCGCGACTCGAAGGCTTGGCCCGCAACACCGGCGTTCACGCGGCGGGCATCATCATTGCTCCGGACGATCTCACGAAGTTCGCGCCACTCTCAATGGACCGCGACAAAAAAGTAATGGTGCAGTACACCATGATGGAGGCCGAGCGCGCGGGCCTGCTGAAGATGGATTTTTTGGGCCTGGAAACCCTCACGCAAATCGCCAAGATTCAAAGCTACGTCGAGGCCCGCCACGGCAAGTCCGTGGACATGGAAGCCATCCGAACCTTCGATGACAAGAAGACGTTCGATCTGTTCTCCAACGGCGACACAGATGGCATCTTTCAGTTTGAATCCGGCGGCATGAAACAACTCTTGAGGCAGCTCGGACCCGACCGTTTCGATGATCTCATCGCACTCAACGCGCTGTTCCGGCCTGGGCCGTTGGGCGCGGGTATGGGTGATCTCTATGTCAAGCGCCGTCATGGGCGCGAGCCGGTGACCTACGCTTTCCCAGTGCTTGAGCCCATTCTGGCGCCCACTTACGGCGTGATTTTGTACCAGGAACAGGTCATGCAGATCGCGTCAGCCATCGCGGGTTACAGCCTTGGTGAGGCGGACATGCTGCGCCGCGCCATGGGCAAAAAAGATTTGGCGAAGATGCAAAAGGAAAAATCAAAATTCATCGAACAGGGCGTGGCCCGGGGCTTCGACGAAAAGAAGACCGCCGAAATCTACGACCTCATCGAATACTTTGCGGGCTACGGCTTTAACAAGAGCCACAGCGCGGCTTACGCCATGGTGGCGTATGAAACCGCCTATCTGAAAGCCAATCACCCGACTGAATTCATGGCCGGGCTTTTGAGCACCAAGAGTGGCCGCACGGACGACGTGGTGAAATACATCCAGAACTGCCGGGAGAAGGGCATCGAGGTGCTCGGGCCAGACATCAACGCCTCGGGCCTGGACTTTACGGTCACCGGCGAAAAACAGATTCGGTTTGGATTTGCAGCCGTGAAGGGTCTCGGCGAAGCGGCGCTCCAAGCCATCCTCGAAGCTCGAAAGCTGGAGGGTGGCTTCAAGGATTTCTTCCACGCACTCAAAGCCACAGATCTCAGCAAGGCCAATCGCCGAGTCTGGGAATCCCTCATCAAAACCGGGGCTTTCGATAGCCTGGAACCCAATCGCGCAGCCCTACTGCAAGGGTTACCATCGGCCATCGAAAGTGCTTCCAAAGGATCCAGCCCCGATCTCGGCATGATGAGTTTGTTCGACGAAGCCGAGATCGCCAGTTGCAGCGCCGACTGGCATCTCCCCGAAGAGGTTGAGCCCATGAGCCGTCGCGAACGCCTGGCGGCGGAGCGAGAATCCCTGGGGCTTTTCGTCAGCGGCCATCCGTTGGAAGAATTCGCGGACGCAGTGAGAGTCCACACCCGAGGCACCCTCGCGCAGATTGCGGATCTCGCGGCCAACGGACAGATTTCCGACCGCGATGAAGTGAGCCTCGCGGGCATGGTCGGCAGCGTGGTTTTTAAGACCAACCAGAAAGGCGAGCCCTGGGCCATCCTGCAGGTGGAAGATGTCACCAGCAAGCTGGAGGTGCTGCTCATGGCGGGGCTCTTCAATTCCGCCACGAAGCAGCGCAGCCGCCCCTTCGAGAGCTTCCGGCACCTTTGCCTGCCCGATGCGCTATTGCGAATCACGGGCGAATTGAAAATTGAAACCGTCACGAGCAACGATGAAGAGGAGGAAGATCGCACCGTGCTCAAGGTCTTCGCTACGAGTCTCGAAGACCTCCAGATTTTTCAAGGCAAAGGCTTTAGCGGTGCCGTGGTGCGCCTGCCGCAAGGCCAGTGCCCACCCAACCTTTTCACGCTGCTGAAGCAGTTCAAAGGCGACCTCCCCGTGCAGTTTGAATATCGCAGTGTCGAAGGTCTCAGCGCCCGCGTGAAGGCCGGCAATGAAATTCGTCTAAGATTCGACGCGGACCTGGCGGAAAAGCTCGCGAAAGAAACCGGGTGCGGGTTGAGTTGGACCTACTGATCGCTTCTGGGGCTGGTTTCGGTTGCGATCAGATTAAAACGCTGGCGTATCTCATTTCCGCGTCATCTGCATCCACACGGGGCCTTGGGCTTTCAGGCCGCCTTGGATGCGTTCGATGGCCTGGCGGACCTGCATGCGGACTTCAAATTCGGTGTCGTTTTCGGCGGCGTGAAGGGCTTGCAGGGCACCCTCGTTTCCCAGCTCGTAGAGGAAGCGAGCGGCACGCCATCGCACCAGTTTGTTGGGGTCGCCCAAGGCCACGATCATCGGGGGGAGGGCGTCTGGATCGGCCCATTCGTTGAGGGCGTCCCCGGCCAGCCGACGCACGGCCACGGCGGGATCTTTCAGGGCCTCGCAGAGGTGGGACAGCGTGCCCTGTTCCTTGAGCAAACCCAGGTAGACCACGGCCATGCGGCGCACGTTGGATTGGGGATCCCGAAGGGCGGTCAGGAGCTCCGGCAGGTGGGCGGGGTCCGCCCCCATGGCTTCCAGGGCCGCATATCGCTGCTTCCAGTCCCCTGCGGCCAGCATGGTTTTCAGTTCTTCTGGGGTGGGTTTGAGGCGGGCCTCCACCGCGTCCTTGCCAAGCTCGAAGGCCTGCTGCACGAGCGCATCCAAGCGCGTCTGGTCGTGGGCGGCGTCGAGTTCCTGGGCCACCGCCTCCCCCACTTCCCGCAACTCGCCGTAGCGGGAGGCCTTGGGGATCCACTGTCGCTCCAGCAGCATGTTGGGGGATGAGGGCGTTGCCCTTTCCACCGCATCGCCAAAGCGTTGGGGCAGAGGCACTCGTTGCTCTTCGGTATCGTTGGCCACCTTCACCAGCATGGGGATGCGCCGGAAGTGCTGGACGTGGACCTTCACTTCGCCGAAGCCTTCGGCTTTCAGGCGCGGGGTTTCGGTCGCCACGTCTCCGCCATTCAGGATCTGCCGTGCCTGAGACAGCAGGGTCTCCCAGTCCGCCGAAGGCACCCGCTGGATGGCCATGAAATCAAGGCAGTGGTAAAGGCTCTGCACCCCCGGAACCTCCAGCAGGCGCTGTACGAAAAGAGGATGGCGGACCTTGTCGTGGGGCAGGTAAGTGATGCTCACGCCCTTGGGCAGAGCTTCGTCAAGGTTCAGCTTCATGCTGTTGGGATTGGGCGTGGGTTCAATGGACTTCAGCTTCATGGTCCCTCTGACTCCAGGGTAGGCCGATCAATCGCCACTCTTCTCCAAACTGCTCCAGGAAATACAGGGAGTAGGCGCGGAAGAAAACGAAGACCGGCAGGAAGACCACGGAGCTGATGTAGGGCAGGGCGGCGAGGCAGCAGGTGAGGCAGGTGCCTAGTAGGACGACCACCACCGAGGCTAGTCCAAGCACGCACTTCATCAGGTAGAACAGCACCAAGGTCCAGCCGTTCCCTGGCAGGATGTCTCGCCAAAGTACGCCGAAGGCCTCTACCGTTGGGATGCCGCGCCGGTACATGATGGGCACCACGAAATCATGCAGCAGCAGCTCCACCACGGCGAGGACCACCACGGTGATGAGCATCAGAACGCCTCCAAATAGCACGGCGGTTAGCGCTGCTGCGCCGAACTGTCGCGCCGCGATATCAGGCCGCGCGATGAGCCATCCCAAAAGTCCGATGAGGAGCAAGGCGGCCAGTCCGCTGAAACCGAGCACGATCCGGAAAATGAATAAATGGTTGGCAAGGGCGCGGAAGCGTCTCCAGGGCGCCACCACGTCTGCGCGATCATGAACGACACCGTCCAGAAACATGAATTGACCGCGACTGCTCAGCCACGTGAGGAGAAGTCCGAGTGCCACGATCAGGACCAGGAGGGCCACACTGAGTGCGATCACTAACGGGAGATGGGCGGCGACCCAGGTACTGATTTCTTGAAAGGCTTCATTTCCTCCGCCTGCATTTCTACCCATCGAATTTCCGACGCGGGAATTTAAGCCACCACCTCCGCCCAGGTTTGCGAGGAAGGCGCAAAACCCTAGCGCAAACCACTTGGCCATGTTGAAGGGCTGGAAGAGCATTTTTTTCATCCATTCCATCGCAGGCCCGATGGGCTCGGTTACAGATATCAAGGGGGACTCCTGGTCTGAAATGCGACGCCATCAAGTTAGCAGGCAAGCGGATTAAGGCCTCAACGCTATCATCGGCCTTGTGCGTATGATCAACACGTTGCTGTGTATGCTTCCTTTTCGGAGCCATTGATGAAGCGAACTTTTCGGGTCCTGAATCTCGATGCCCTGTGCTTTCACACCTGATGTCCAATCGCCTGCGTTTCCTGGTGCTCGTCGGAGCCTTGGGCTCGGTGGCTCTGGCATCCGGGGTATTGGAATCCCGCACGCCCTACCACGCCGCGTCGGACGCGGTGGCCAGGCCTGATTCGGCGGTGCTGCTGACCGCCTGGTTTCATCACAGTGCCGGAGTGCAGAAAAGCCTGGAGCACGCGACCGTGCGTGCGGAGTGGGAAGTGGAGGGCGCTTGGGCACCCCTGGGAGAAACCAACACGGATAGCGAAGGTAAGGCCGTGATGGCCATCAAGACACCCGCCCAACCTGGTGCTGTGAAGCTGCGCTGGTGGTACAAACAGCAGTCGGCGGACGCGACTCTTTTCATCATCGCGCCAGGCCAGCGAGCCTCGGTCTTCGACATTGATGGCACGTTGACCCCTTCGGACCTGGAAAATTTGAAGGACTACGGTCGCCGCCTATTGCGCCGTTCCAAGGCCGATGGTCCCAGGCTCCGCGATCATGCAGTGGCGGCCGTGCAGCGCGCCGCTGAGGACAGCTTGGTGGTCTACCTCACGGGTCGCCCGCCTTGGTTGGGAAGGCCCACTCGCGAATGGTTGGCCTTTCATCATTTTCCCGAAGGTGTGGTGCTTTGGATGCCCCTCACCCGCGACATTCTGCCGACACAGAAATATGTCGGCGAGGCCAAAATGGCGCAGTTGAAGATACTTCAAAACGCAGGACTGGCCTTCATCCGCGCCTATGGCAATGCACCCACGGATATCCGTGCTTACGAGACTCTGGGCATTCCGAAAGGGCAGACGGTCATCATGGGCAGGCATGGCGGAGAGGGCGGAACGGTGGCGGGTGGCGAGGGATTTTCAGTCGCAAATTCACCCTGATATCGGGCTGGCCTACACTGGCAGCCATGAGAACACTCCTGCGCTTCCTCTTCTCTGCCCTCGGCCTACTGGTCGCCTCCTACATTCTGCCGGGCCTGCATCATGGTTCTTTCTTGGATCTATTGGCGGTCGCGGTGCTGCTCGGAGTGCTGAACGCAACGCTGGGATCGCTGTTGAAATTCATTGCTTTCATTCCTGTGGTGTTTTCATTCGGTTGTTTCAGTTTGGTGATCAACGGTCTCGTTTTCTGGATGGCTGGATCCCTGTCAAGTCGCATGGGGCTTGGCTTTCGAGTGGATGGATTTTGGGCTGGATTTTTCGGTGCCCTGATCACAAGCCTGGTGGCGGGTCTCGTGGAAGCGGTGCTTATCGGACGAGAACCCAAGGGTGGCCCGCCGGCAAGGAATCTGAAGATCATTAATTGAAAAGGATGTTTTCCACATCAATTTGACCTCAAGACCCAGGACTGATGCGCATGAAGACTTCTCAAAAGCTCCTGGCTCTGCTGACCGCCATAAACTTGGTGAACTATCTGGACCGTTATGTGGTGGCGGCAATCCTTGAGCCCCTAGGCAAGGATCTACATCTCACGGACTCGCAGTTGGGGCGATTGCCGCTGGTGTTTGTGGTGGTCTACATGCTGGCGGCGCCGTTTTTTGGATGGGCCGCAGACCGCTATCATCGCCCTCGTTTGGTAGCGGCGGGCGTAGCGTTGTGGAGCATCGCGACGATGTTGGCGGCACTCGTCCACACCTACCCCATGTTGCTGTTCACGCGCTCCTTGGTGGGTGTGGGCGAAGCCGCCTACGCGACACTGGGGCCTGCGATCTTGAGCGACGTGATTCCTGAAGACGAGCGCGCATCAAAATTTACTTGGTTCTACCTGGCCATCCCCGTGGGTTCCGCCTTGGGCTATGGCCTTGGCGGCATCGTGGCGCAGCACTACGGATGGCGCGCGGCCTTTCTGGTGGCAGGTTTGCCGGGGTTGGTGCTGGCGGGTCGCATGGCTCTGCTTTCAGATCCCGTGCGTGGTGCCATGGATCATCTAGTGGATCTCGAAGCTTCGGCCTCCTGGCTGAAAAAGGTGGGAGCGATTTTCAAGAACCGCATTTGGCTGGCCTGCACCGGTAGCTATGTGGCCTATACCTTCGCCATGGGCGCGCTTTCCACCTGGGGTCCGGCCTTGTTGCAGCGTAAATTCGCGGTGAGCGTGGGCGAAGCGGGATTAGCCTTTGGCGGGCTCGCGGTGGTCACGGGCATCGTAGGGACTTTTCTGGGGGGAAACCTGACTGGAAAACTCCAGCATCGCTGGCCCGATGCCGGGGTGTGGATCAGTGGCCTCACGTTGATGGCGGCGGCTCCGGCGGTGGCATTCGCGGTGTCATCGGGAAGCCTGAAGATGACCTATGTTTTATTCTTTGTGGGGATGTTGCTGCTCTTCATCAACACCAGTCCGGTGAACGCTCTGACGGTCAGTTGCCTGCCATCGAGCGTGCGCGCATCAGGGGTCGCCGTAAACGTGCTGTTAATCCATCTCTTTGGCGACGCCATCAGTCCTGAATGGGTGGGTTGGCGCAGTGAACATTTGGGCGGCGGAGGTGGCGCCCTGTCCCAAGCCCTGCTCATCGCCGTACCCGCGATTTTGATTTCAGGGGCGCTGCTCTGGTGGGCGCGGGGATTCCGCGGAGCCCTGGCGGCGGAGTCGCACTGAGACCGGGTTTGGCTGAAAAAAACAAACATAATTGGAACCGCAGATTTCGCAGATTCACGCAGATGAAAACCATGACCCAGGCCAGAATTGGTGCAGGTTGAGATGCTTCTAATCCGCGATAATCCGAGTAATCCGTGGCTTCTTTTTTCTTTTTTGGGCGTGACTGGGTTTGAATCGTGTTCATCTTGGGTTTGAATTTTCTTGGGGTGATGGATGCGCGTGCTCGGCGTTTCTTTATTGACCTTCGGCCTGGCCTTCAGTCTCGTGGCTCAGGAACGTGACGCACGTATCGCTAAGGCGGCTGAGGCGCTGCGCCCCAAGCTGGTGGAGACGCGTCGGGATTTCCACATGCATCCCGAACTATCCAATCACGAAGAGCGCACATCCAGCATCGTTGCCGAACGATTGAGGGCCCTGGGCCTCGAGGTGAAAACAGGTGTCGGGAAATACGGCGTGGTGGCGCTATTAAAGGGCAGCAAGCCCGGCCCCGTGGTCGCCTATCGTGCGGACATGGACGCCCTGCCCATCACAGAAGTGCATGAGGTTCCCTACAAATCCATAAACAAAGGCGTCATGCACGCCTGCGGACACGATGCGCACACCACCGTGGGTCTGGGCATCGCGGAGGTTTTGTCGGGGATGAAAAGCGACCTGCACGGCACCGTGAAATTCATCTTTCAGCCCGCGGAAGAAGGCGCGGCGGGCAACGAGGAGGGCGGTGCGTCTCTGATGATCAAGGAGGGCGCTCTGGAAAATCCGAAGCCAGACGCGATTTTTGGCCTTCATTCCAATCCTGACCTGCAGGTCGGCACCATGGCGATTAAAGCCGGTGCCATGCTGGCTTCCGTGGATACTTGGGTGCTGACCATCAAGGGCAAGATGGCCCACGGCGGTATGTCCCCACATAAGGGCATTGATGCGGTACTGGTTTCAGCGGAGTGCATCGAAGCCCTGCAAACCATCCGCAGTCGGCGCATTGATCCCTTGCAACCCATGGTGTTGAGCGTGGGCACCATTCACGGGGGACTACGGGACAATATCATCGCCGATGAGGTGCGCATGGAGGGAACCCTTCGCACCCTGAACGCCGATGTGCGCGCCCGGAGCAAAGCCTTGATGAAGGAAATCTTGGAGGG
>JAYVXV010000038.1:0-2633 GCA_043784905.1 Holophagaceae bacterium
TCGCCTCGTTCTTCAAAATGTTTGAACTGATCGAAGCTTGCGCAGGCGGGGCTCAGCAGCACTTGGTCGCCAGGTTGAGCCAGTCGCAGAGCCTCGCCGACAGCTTCGTCAAAGTTCCAAATTTCAGCATGGGGCAGGGCGCCGAGATCCCGCTTGAGTTCAGGGATGGCATCGCCCAAAAATACGAGCTTTCGCAATTTCCCTTCCAGCTCGCCACGCAGTGGTTCGTAGCTTGCGCCTTTGTCCGTGCCTCCAAGAAGCAGCACCAGCGGGCCTTTCAGCGCGCGAATAGCAGTGACCGTGGCATCTACGTTGGTGCCTTTAGAATCGTTATAGGCGCGAATGTCGTTCTTCTCGCCGCAAAAGGCGATGCGATGCGCCAAGCCTGGATACGTTCGCAGGCTCTTGCGGATGGCCTCCAGCGATGCGCCCCCGTGCCAGGCGAGTAACAACGCCGCCATGGCATTTTCAACATTATGGGGGCCAGGGATTTTTAGTTCCGAGCGATGCAGTATTTCTGTGGCACTGCCGTCCTGGTTTTTGATTCGAAGGTGACCATCTTCGGCGCAGAAAGCCCCTGGGCCGACGGGCTCATTCCATCCAAACGTGGTGGTGGTGGCCCTACCTGGGGCGTGGGTCCACCATTCTGGATGGGCGGACGGAACCACGCGCAGGTCCTTTTCCGTCTGTCGCTCAAAGATCCGGAGCTTGGCTTGGCCATAGGCTTCCAGCGTTCCATGCCGCGCCAAATGATCTGGGGTTAGATTTAAAAACGCCGCGCCTTCCGCGTGAAATTCTTTCACGGTCTCCAACTGGTAACTGGAAAGCTCCAGGGCGAAGGTCGTGCGAGGGCCGCTCGCCTGAACCGCTTGCAAGAAAGGCGTGCCGAGATTTCCGCAGGCCACCACCGCGTCTCCAGCGCCCTTCAGCAAATGGGCCAACAAGTCAGTGGTCGTACTTTTCCCGTTGGTGCCGGTGATCGCAAGAATACGGGAGCCATCAGCGCGTTCTCTTAACACCCGGTGCGCCAGTTCGATTTCGCCGATGACGGGAATGCCCATAGCCATCGCGGCTTGCACGAAGGGAATGGTGGGGCTGATTCCAGGGCTCAGGATGATTTCTTCACAGCCATCCAGCAGTGCCTCGGGGTGGTCGCCCCACACCCCCGGCACTTGGATATCGAGCAAAGCTTTGAGCTGGTCGGCGCTGGGTTCACTCTGGCGATCATTGAGCACTACGTTGTCGCCGCGACTGGCGAGAAATTGCGCCGCCGCAAGTCCCGAACGGCCCGCCCCCATCACGATTGTCCTCGCCATTCATCGCCTCCCTACGGTTCCAGCCTAGCTCAGGGCGGGCGGTCCAGGTCTTAACAACGCTTCATCTGGCGCGTCTCGATAACAGGTATAAGCTGGCACATCACCCCCGACGAAGTGTCCTGGGCCAAGCGGAGTTTTTTTGAGCGCCGGTCTAATCCAGAGTTTGCTGAACTACCAGCGACCCCTGATGCCATTCGCGCATCAAATTTACTCTGTGCGCAGCGCCAGGGTCATGGCGCAGGAGATGCTTTTCCGTTTCCGGGATGACGATGGAGAAATCCGCGCGGTGGGGAGCATTTTTTCCAATCCGGAAATCACGGTCGCGCAAAAAGTAAGCTTGGATCTGCTCTGCCTCGATCATGCCTTTAAGTTGCTGTCGGGCACGGTGCCCGTGGACCGGATGCACTTCATCAATCTGGAACCCCTAACCCTGGAGCACCCAGATTTCTGGACCCAATTGCCCCACTGGGTAGGAGGCCTGGAGATCACGCCAGGCCAGGTGGTGGTTGAATTCACAGAAAGTCAGTCGCTCCACGGTCTTGAAGAACTTCAGGGCTACGCGAAACGCCTGCGGGATCACGGGCTGAAAATCGCGGTGGACGACCTAGGTGCTGGGGTGGCCTCGCTCACCCACATGGCACGATTAGCGCCTGACTTCATCAAGGCCGATCGCAGTCTGGTGGAACAGGTACACCGACGGCCCTATCAGGCCGCCTTGCTGAATGCACTCGCCCATTTCGCCGAAAGAATGTGCGTGGGTTTTATCGCCGAAGGCATCGAACTCTACGAAGAGCTCATCGCCGTGATGGATGCGGATGTACCCTGGGTCCAGGGGTTTGTGTACGGTCGTCCCGAACCGATCCTCGATCTTGGCGAAGCCATCAAGGCCACCCAAAATCAGCGGGTGGGTTAGCCGCAAAAGAACGGCCTCAGGCATCGGGCCTCGTTGTTGATGACGTCTCAGGCAGAGCCACCCTCAACAACGATGCCTGATGCCAGAAGCCCGAGGCCGTTTTAGATCCCCCCGCGCAGGTTCGCGAAGGTACGCAGTGCGCCTTCTTCTTCCCGCAGCAGGGCCACCAGCTTGCTTTCATGCAGGGCGCGAATGGGAGCGGCAGGATCTGGAAATCCATGGGGCATAGGCCAGATTGGCGCCTGGATATCACCCAACGGAATGGTGCGTCCATGGCCCAGATGGTCGGCTTCCTCTTCGCTTAGAAAGCGTGAGGGGCACCAGGGTACCAAGGCTTCCCCGCTAAGGTGAATTCGCGCTCCGATTTCCGGATCTTTCCACGGTCCTATGGCGGTGCGCTGAAG
>JAYVXV010000039.1:0-2633 GCA_043784905.1 Holophagaceae bacterium
CCATCGCCCCTGGTCGCGCATCGTCCCTAGGCCAAGGCCGCCTTCCGTTTCGATTTCCCAATCTGGAATCAGGGCTGAAGGCAAGCAAAGCGGCATCAAATGAGCCACGCCGACGGCGTAATATTCCGCCGCGAAAGCCAGCAGCTCGCGCAGTTTCGGGGGTAACAACGGAAAGGGATCCACCACGGATTCAATGGGTTTCAATTTTACGGAAGGCGGCGCAGGGTCAGCGCCCAACACCACCCCCACCGCCGCCCCGTTGCGAAGCTTCACCCGCACGCGAACGCCCGCGGGCAGACCTTCCGGCGCGAGATAGGTGAGGGGCGGCAAGGGCCGCGCAAGTTCGATGCGAGTAGGAACGAGGTTCACTCAAGTAGACTAACTAGATGTTCATTCTCGGCCTCGAAAGTTCCTGTGATGACTGCTCGGCAGCGGTGGTGGAAGAGACTGCCTCGGGGCCGGTGTTGCGGTCCTTGGTGCGGCGCAGCCAGGACGCGCTGCACGGGCCATTTGGCGGGGTGGTGCCCGAATTAGCGGCTCGGGAGCACCTACTGCAAGTGCGTGGAACCATTTCTGAAGCCTTGGAGAAAGCTGGGGTTCCGCTTGAGCGAATCGATCGCATTGCGGTTACGCAAGGGCCGGGGCTCGTGGGCTCGCTGCTCACAACTTTCTCCGCAAGCAAGGCCATGGCGTGGCGACAGAACATCCCGTGGGTGGGCGTCCACCACTTGTTGGGTCATCTCAATGCCGCCCGATTCGCGGCACCGGATCTGCAATTCCCCGCGCTGGTGCTGTTGGTGAGCGGCGGGCACACGCACCTCTATCGCGCCTTAAATTGGACCCACCTCGAGCTGCTGCAAAAGACGCGCGACGACGCTGCGGGTGAGGCCTTCGATAAGGGAGCGCGGATGCTCAATCTCGGCTATCCCGGCGGCCCCATCGTGGATGCTTGTGCCCAAAAAGCGGTAAAGGCTGCGGCGCCTTTTACGCCACCGAAATTCCGTGATGGAAAAGCGAGTTGGAGTTTTTCAGGTGTCAAAACGGCGATGAAACTTCGCATCGCTGCAGAATCGGGACTGAACCAAGCGGGCCCCGAAGATCCCCGTGTCCAGGCCCTTTGTCGCAGTTTGCAGGAAGCCGTTTCAAGTTGGTTGCTCAAGCCGGTTCCTGGGTATGCAGCGGAAATCGGGGCACAAAGTCTTATCATTTCAGGTGGGGTGGCCTGCAATTCAAAATTGCGGTCCGAGGCCGTGAAAGTCGCCGATGAATCAGGCCTGCGTCTCGCGATTCCCGAACCGAGACTCTGCACCGACAATGGTGCGATGATCGCGTCGGCGGGTGCGATGCTGCCTGTCGTGAACGAGCCCTGGGCTGAGAACGCCGACTCGGATTTAGTCCTGAGATAGGAGCATCGTTGCCCTCCAATGACGCCATGAAAGTCACCTCTGATCTTGCTGGCTGTCGCGTGGGGCTCGCCTTCATGGATCGAGAGGCGGTGCAGGCTTTTTTCGACACGGCAAGGCCGCAGAGGGCCTTCCTGATTCGCATGGAGAACCGGCTCGAACCATTCGTGCCCTTCCAGTTCCGGGTCACGGACCAGGCTTCTTTTGAATTTCAATTTCAGGCCAGTGTCGTGCAGGTTTTCGAGGATGGCGACCATTTCGGAACCGCTTTTCAATTCGTGGATTGGGATGATTCAAAGGGCTTCGAGCTTGAACGTAAACTCATGGCCGCTGAGATGCCTGATGCACCTGATGCGCCAACTATGGCGGAAAGCGAGAACCTGGGTACCTCTCCGGTCTTTCGCATCAAGCAAATGGACCTGGGGCAAAAGATTCTCCTGGCCCCCAAAGCTGATCGGGGTGAGTGCCTGGTTCTTTGCCGAGACGCGGCGCCTATGGTCCTCCTCGGACTCCTCAACAATCCCCGCCTTGAAGCGGAATGTGTGTTGGCGATTGCGAAATCAAACTTCGCTGGCGCCGATATTTTTCAACGGATAGCTGCTGACCGGCGATGGATGAGTTCTGCCGAGATCCGCACGGCGGTGGTTCGTAACCCCAAGACACCCACCCCCATCGCGGTGCGCCTATTGGAGACCCTGCCCATGAACGAGTTGCGCGAGATGGCCAAAATCGGCGGCATGAAAGAGGATCTGCGGCGCGCAGCCTTCAAGGCCCTGACCAAGCTTCGGGGCAATCGGTAAGGACGCGATCTCCTATCGAGTCGCGTTCAAAAAGATAAAAGGAAGCCGCAGATGAACGCAGATTCACACCGATAAAAAACAGGAGACGCTGTGGTATCAAACACCTGATTTCTATTCGCGAAAATTCGCGTCATTCGCGGTTTCTAGTGTTTTTTCTTTGCCGCCTTCTTGGCTTTTTTGGGCGCTGCTTTCTTGGGCGATTCTGTGGGCGTCTCTTCCGCACTCACCGCAGCTTTGGAGTCCTGGCTTATCTTCATGATGGCTTCGATGATGGTACCCACCAACTCCACGGTTTCCGCCGGAGCCACCGCGTGCAGCGTCATTCCGTTGGCGGCCAGGCTCAGGCCCAAGCCCAAGGGTGGGGCGGTCTTAGCGGCATCCGAAAGCTGAATGGGCAACGGCATGATACGACCTGCGGCGCCGATGATGT
>JAYVXV010000040.1:0-8677 GCA_043784905.1 Holophagaceae bacterium
CGAAAGTGGACGAACGCCAACTGGTTTACGACAAGGCCATCAAGTTGATGCACACGCCAAAATTGAAAGCTTTCGATCTCAGCGACGAGCCCGATTCCCTGAAGAAAGCCTATGGTCCATCCGCGTTCGGGCAAGGATGTTTGATGGCGAGGCGCCTCATCGAAAATGGTGTCCGTTGCGTGGAGGTGACGCTGGATGGCTGGGATACGCACAAGGACAATTTCGGTCGTACCACGCAGCTCATGAACACGCTGGATCCCGCCATGGCCACGCTCATCGCGGACCTAGAAATGCGCAAGATGCTCGACTCCACGTTGGTCATTTGGATGGGCGATTTTGGACGTACACCCAAAATCAATGGCGATGAAGGGCGCGATCATCATCCTGGCGCCTGGAGCGCGGTGCTCGCCGGTGGAGGAATTAAGGGCGGCCAAGTGGTGGGCAGTACCGATGCCATCGGTGACAAGGTCGTGGATTCCCCCGTCAGCGTGCCAGACCTCTACGCCACCATCGCGGCGACTTTAGGCCTCGATGGCGCAAAGTCCTTTGTTACACCCGCAGGTCGGCCCATCACCCTTGTGGATGTGGCTGGGAAGCCACTCAAATCCTTGTTGGCCTGAAGGGGAAATGGTCGCGGAGGGTCGCAGAGGTAACAGAGGTTCGCGGAGAAAAATCGTAGCGCCATTTTTTCTGTGACCCTTCGCGTTCCTCATCTTTTCTCCGCGATATTTTTCTGCCCCACCCAGGACAAACCCACGCCCTGCTAAGGTGGAGCGATGGAATCGACCCATCCGTTGCAACTCGCGCTCTGGTGCCTCGGCGCCTTTTTTTCCGGGAGCATTCCTTTCGGCCTGCTCGTGGTGAAGGTGATGGGCAAGGGTGATGTGCGGAGCCAGGGTAGTGGCAATATCGGCGCCACCAACGTCAGCCGAGTGGCGGGGAAGGGTGTAGGAATTTTGGTCTTATTGTTGGATGCGACCAAAGGCTTCGTTCCGGTTTTTCTGGCTAAACAATCCGGATTTCCCGATGAGGTCAGCTCTGCCATCGCACTGGCAGCGGTGGTGGGCCATATGTTCCCGCCCTGGCTAAAATTCAAAGGCGGTAAAGGCGTCGCGACCGCTGTGGGTGCGGCTCTGGCTTTCCGGTGGATCGCGGTGTTGCCGTGTCTCGGTCTCTTCATGGTGTTGTTGGGATTGTTCCGTTACGTGAGTTTAGGGAGCATTCTCGCTGCGGCTCTCCTGCCCATCACCATGGGGTGGTTACAGGATGTGCTCGACATTCGACGATTTTATTTTGCTCAAGAACCCCACGAATCCACTTGGGTGCTGATGGTGTGGTCGGCGGTTTCGCTGCTTGTCATCGCCAAGCATTTCGAGAACATTCGCCGTTTATTGAATGGCACCGAATCCAAGCTTTGGGGACCAAAACCTCAGGATGGTTTTAATGCTTAAACGCCCTGACATTGCGGTATTTGGGGCCGGTGTGTGGGGCGCGGCCTTGGCCATCGCGTGGGCCAAGGCGGGGCATGAGGTGGCGCTTTGGGGTCACACGCCGACGAAAATCGCGGAGCTAATATCCACCCGGCATCACCCCCGATTGAATGGCGTGGAGCTGCCCAGAAATCTGCATCCGGTCTCTGATCCAGCGGATGCTTTTCGCGCGCCGCTCTGGATATCGAGCATTGCCACCCAGGCCAGTCCTTCCGCATGGATCAGCTTGAAAGCTAAGGCTTCCTCCATCCCCGATGTGATCTTGCATACCAGCAAGGGAATTCTGGCTAATACGAATCAGCGATTGTCCGAAGCCCTGGAGCCTATCCTCGGCGTTCCTGTCGGCGTTTTATCGGGCCCCACCTTTGCGGATGAAGTGGCAAAAATGCTTCCCTCGGCCCTCGTCATGGCCCTGCCTGCGGGCGTTTCCGATGAACGTGCCAAGGAACTCCAACATCATCTGTCCACGGAGCGCTTGCGTATTTACCTAAGCCGCGACGTGGTCGGCGCCGAGCTGTGCGGCGCGCTGAAAAACGTGTTGGCCATCGCCGCCGGCCTGGTCGAACACTTGGGGCTGGGGCACAACGCAAGGGCAGCCCTCATCACCCGTGGGCTTGCGGAAATGGCGCGACTGGTGGCGGCCTTGGGGGGCGAGGCGGATACGGTCATGGGCCTCGCGGGCATGGGCGATCTGCTGCTCACTGCCACCGGGCCGCAGAGCCGGAATCGGCGCCTGGGAGCCTATCTCGCCGAAGGGAAATCCCTGGCCGAAGCTCAGGATCTGATGGGTGGCCAAGTGATTGAAGGCGCCAGCACGACCAAGGCCGCGCTGGCTTTGGGGCGGCGCTGTGGGGTTGAACTTCCCATCACCGAAGAAGTGGGTCGCTTGTTGGCTGGCGCCGATCCAGAAGAAGCCGTGGCACGGCTGATGAAACGATCGCTGAAATCGGAATAACCATGATTTCGAGAGAACCTCTCATACCAAGCCGCGTTCTAAAAGATAAAAAGAAGCCACAGATGAACTCAGATTGGCACAGATGAAATCCCATGATTTCATCCGCGAAGCTGACACATGATGGATACCAGATGCAGTAGCACAAGGAGCGATGGGACAAATTGGTTTTCATCTGTGTGAATCTGTTTCCATCTGTGTTCATCTGTGGCTTCTATTCTTTTGAGCGCAAATCCGTATCAGCCCATTCCGGAGCCTCCATGAACCCCTATCGCTTCCGCGTGAAAGAGCATGGTCCTGCTGGTTCGGTGGTGCGGGAGGACTTCGAACCCGTAGCTCCAAAACCTGGCTGGGTGCGGCTTCGCATGAAGGCGATGGCGTTGAATCATTTGGATCTTTGGACGACGAATGGCATCGAAGGCGTGAAGTTGGCGCTACCCATCACACCGGGTAGCGACGGGGCGGGCATCCTGGACGCGATTGGGGCGGACACGACGCTGCCGCCAGGCGTTGCGCTGAACGACAGTGTGATGATCGCGCCGGGTCTATCGTGCGGCGTCTGCGCGGCCTGTTTGCGGGGCGACGATATGCTTTGCCGGGACTACAAAGTGATGGGGCATCTCTGTGATGGAACCGCGTCCACTCATGTGATGGTGCCTGCTGCAAACCTGTTGCCGATCCCCGGAAATTGGGACTTTGAACAGGCGGCAGCCTTTCCGTTGGTGTTTCTTACTGCCTGGGAAATGCTCGTGCATAAAGCTAAATTACAGCCTGGAGAAACGGTGTTGGTCTGGGGCGGTGGCAGTGGGGTAGGAAGCGCGGCCATCCAGTTGGTGAAATTTCTAGGGGGTCGCCCCATCGCGGTGGTGGGAAACCAGATGAAAGCCATGAAGTGCTGGGAGCTGGGGGCCGAGCACGTCATCGTGCGGGGCGCTGAAGATGTTGCTAAAAAAGTAAAAGACCTGACCCAAAAGCGAGGGGTCGAGATCGTGTTTGAACACACCGGCGCTGAGACCTGGGGAGCCAGCGTGGCTGCGGCTTCACGCGGGGGTCGCATCGTCACCTGCGGCGCGACGACGGGGCGGGAAACCAAAATGGATTTGCGGGTGCTATTCGCGAAGCAACTCACCTTTTTAGGTTCCTATATGGGACGCCGCGAGCATTTGTGGACCTTGTTGGGCCATATCCAGCGCAATCCCACGAATCCACCCTTCAGGCCCATCATTGATCGGGTTTTCGACCTAGCTGAATATCCCGAGGCCCAACGTCATTTGGAAGCCGGGCAGGGATTCGGCAAAGTGGTGTGCCAAGTTTGATCCTAAACGCCGAGTCGGCAAAACCGTTCAGGTCACCCAGTGGACCGTTCATGGCACAGGGTTGCCGCTCGCAGGATGGTGGATCTCAAAGATGGCGACCAGACGATCCTGGTGTTGGAGGGATTTTATGACTCAGTCACCCGCAACCTCGTCATCCATGCTTCAGCAGCTTTTTCGTCCGCTTGGGATGACGCGATCGCTTGATGGCGGATTTGGATGGATCTTAGCCCCGGCGCTCCCTTACGGAGTTGTGAAGGGCCTTTTGGATAGTCGTTGGATGGCGGCGAGGGGCGGGCTGCGCCATCCCTGGATGCTCGGTTTGCTTCTATTCGCCGCATCTGTTTGCTATTTCGTCATCATGCTCAGATCGAAAGAGCTTCGCCGGTCCAAACTGGCGAGCTTCTCACCTCGCGAATTTGAGGCCTGGCGCGCAAAGATGGAAGCTCGCAGCGTGATGATTGCGATCCCTATTGGTGTTGTTCTCGCCGTCCTGTCCCTGACCCTATGGCACGACCTTCCTATCCCAGTGATATTTCTCTTCCTTTTCCCCGTGATGATTTTGAATAGTGTCGTGGCTGGCGAACATCAATTCCGGCTGGAGAAGCAGGAGATGGTGGCCCGGGAGCAGGCGCTACGTGCCAAACTCGCGCCGCATTTCATCTTCAATACGTTAAACACGCTACACGCCCAGATCGAGGCGGATCCGCGTGGCGCGCAGGCAACCACGGAACGATTAGCTCAGCTTTTCCGCCAGGTGATTGAGGCTTCGGACCTACCCACCATCCCGCTCAAGCAGGAGCTGGGTTTTGTGGAAGCCTACCTGGGCATTGAGCAGGCGCGGCTTGGGGAGCGGTTGACCGTTTGCGTGGATATTCCTGAAAATCTTGAATCCGCACTGGTGCCGCCCCTGTCGTTACAGGTGCTCGCAGAAAATGCGGTGAAGCACGGCATCGCGCCCCTGGAGCGCGGTGGCGACATCCGAATCTCGGCGCGGCGAGAGGGGAGTTCCGTCGTCGTTGAAGTGAGCGACCCTGGTACGGGTATCGGTGCTTCGCCGGGAACAGGCACGGCCCTTGAGACGCTCCGGGCCCGCCTCGCGAGGCCCCAGGATCTGAGTCTTGAACGGAAGGATGGCCGCACCGTGGCAAGCTTCAGGTGGAGGCAATCGTGATCCGGGTGGTGGTAGTCGAGGACGAGCCGCTGGCGCGCCAGCATCTGGCAGACATGCTTGCGGAGCTTCCAGGTATCGAAGTTGTGGGTTCCGCAGAGAACGGACGCCTGGGGCTCGCAGTCATCGCAGGGCAAAAGCCCGACGCGGTATTCCTCGACATCGAGATGCCAGGCATCAAGGGTATTGAGCTGATGCATCTCCTGCCCGAGCCGAGGCCCGCAGTGGTCTTCGTGACGGCCTATCCACAGCACGCGGTGGAGGCCTTCGTGGGCGGGGCGGTCCACTACCTGCTCAAGCCCATTTCGCGCATCGCCGTGGCGCAGGCTATTTCCCGCATTCGCCCTAAGGACGAGCCTCTTCAGCGAGAGTGGCGGCGCATCCCGGTCCGTCGCAAATCCGGCACGCACCTACTACACCCCGATGATGTGGATGCGCTGGTGGCGGACCTGGGCGATTGTGTGGCCTGGGTGGCGGATGGCCGCCTGCCGGTGGATGGGACGCTGGCTTTTTGGGAAGAGCGCCTACAAGACCAAGGCTTCCTTCGGGTCCACCGCAATGCCTTGGTGCGGATCCAATCTATTCGCGAATTGAGCGTAGATGATGATCTGGTGTTGCCTAGCGGGCGAATTCCTGTGAGCCGTCGTCGTATGGAAGAGCTGCGGCGGGCACTAGGGATCTAAGAGGGTGCCTTCGTGGTTCTCTGGCGTATGGGTGGCCGTGTCCCGCTGGTAGACTCAGAGGTTTGCTTTGGAGTCCCCGTGAAAGTCCTTATTCTCGGCGTCAACGGTTTCATCGGATCTCATTTGGTGGGTCGCATTTTGCGGGACACCAACTGGGAGGTCTACGGTATGGACTTGGCTACCCACAAGGTCACGGATCATCTCGGCCACGACCGATTCCATTTCGTTGAAGGCGATATCACCATCTCTAAAGAATGGATCGAGTACCACGTGAAAAAATGCGACGTGGTTTTGCCCCTGGTGGCCATCGCCACGCCGAAAACTTACGTCACGAATCCACTCCGGGTCTTTGAACTAGATTTTGAGGAAAACCTTCGCGTGGTCCGCCAATGCCTGAAATATAAAAAACGCATCGTGTTTCCCAGCACCTCCGAGGTCTACGGCATGTGCCCGGACGAAGCTTTTGATGAATACACCTCACCGCTGGTGACGGGCCCAGTGCCCATGGATCGCTGGATCTATAGCACCTCGAAGCAATTGCTGGACCGGGTCATTTGGGCCTATGGCTGGCAGCAGGGTCTCAAATTCACGCTGTTCCGCCCCTTCAATTGGATGGGCCCCAAACTCGACAGCCTTAACACCGCGAAGGAAGGCAGTTCGCGTCTGGTGACTCAGTTCGTGTGGAATCTTATCCAGGGCGAACCGCTGAAGCTCGTGGATGGCGGTTCTCAGCGCCGCTGTTTCATAGACGTGGAGGACGCCATGGACGGGCTCATGTCCATTCTCGAAAACAAGGATGGCAAGGCTGATGGTGGCATCTTCAACATCGGGAATCCTTTGATGAATCACAGTGTTCGGGAAGTGGCGGAGATGTTACGAGAGCTTTGGGAAAATCATCCGAAACGCGCACAACTTGGCGTGAAGCTCAGTGTCATTGAGGATGTGAGCAGTGGGGAATTTTATGGCAAGGGCTACCAAGACGTGCTCACCCGTACGCCCAGCATCGAGCGCATGAAGAACATCTTTGGGTTCAGCCCGAAAATGGGCATGAAAGAGTCCCTCGCCAACAGCCTGAATTTTTTCCTGGATGAGTACGAGGCCATGGAGCAGGTGGAGGAGGAAGGGTGAGGTTCGAGGGATGAGGGGTGAGGAGTGCGCCCTGGGCGCACTAGCTGACGCGGCCTTTGGCCGCCACCTTATTGAACCTCGCTGCCTCATGCCTCATACCTCGGACCTGTAGCGATGACCAAACGCGAACGCACCACCTACCTTCTGCTCTGGTTCTTCCTGGGCCTGCTGCCGCTTTTCATGCGGCCTTTGTGGGAGCCTGATGAAGGGCGCTACGCGGAGATCCCCCGGGAGATGCTGGCCTCTGGAGACTGGCTGACACCTAAGCTCAACGGCGTGCTTTATTTTGAAAAACCGCCGCTGCAATACTGGATTTCGGCGACGAGCATGAAACTTTTTGGGTTGAATGCCGTGGCTGCGCGAATCCCCTTGGCGTTGGCTTCGCTGATCTTGTTTTGGTGCGCGTGGAAACTGGCGAAACGCCTTGGTGCGCGCCGCCCAATTTGGGCCTCGGTGATGACCGCCACCGGCTTATTGGCTTTCGTGTGTGGCCAGCTGCTAACGCTTGACGCGCTCTTTTCCGCTTTCCTGGTTTTGAGTTTTACCGCAGCCCTGGAAGCCGTGACCGCGCGCTTCCGCGAGGAATCCGCAGCGGGTTGGACTGCACTCACATTCGCGGCATTGGCCGCGGCGGTGCTCACCAAAGGTCCGGTAGCCTTGGTTTTATTGGCGGGCATTCTGGGACTTTCGATTCCTTTCGCTTGGAAAGATCCAAAGCTGAGAAAAGCGGTGTTGCTCACAGGCTTCAATCCCCTTGGCTGGTTCGGATTTTTTGTCCTGGCCGCGCCTTGGTTCTACCTAGTCAACAAAGCCAATCCAAGCCACGCCCATTTCTTTTTCATCCACGAGCATTGGGAGCGCTTCACCACCCACGAACACGCGAGGCAGGGTTCCGACAATCCCATCCTCGACAAACTCTATTTCATCGGAGTGCTGCTGGTGGGGCTGCTGCCCTGGTTGAGCATGAGTGTGGTTGGCTTAAAACGCGGTTGGTCCTTCATGCGCCGCAGTGCGGGACCCCAGAGCCTCGAATCCCTTTTGAATCGCTGGACCGTGGCGGCGGTGGTGATGACCTTCGCTTGGCCCCTGTTCTTTTTCAGTTTGTCGGGATCCAAACTGGCGCCTTATATCTTGCCGGTGGTGCCGCCACTCATGGCCCTGGCTTGCGCCCTTGAGCAGGAAGGTGAGGAAGTCAAAAGTTTGCGTCGGATAGCCGCTGAATTACTTATTTTGGGTGGGATTTTTCTCATCGGTGGATTCGCCGCCGCCAAGGGACTCAACGGGGCTCAAGGCTGGGTCATCGGCCTGGGGGTTGGGTTCGCGCTGCTCGGAATCTGGGCGTTGAACCCAAAATACTTAAGTGCGCCACGTTGGATGGCGTCTTTGGGCGCCTGCATGTTGCTCCTGGTTTTTGGCGCGGACCGCGCAGCCACGGCGGGCAAAGATGTGGCCCCGCTGGTGCGTCGGGCTCCCGTAAACGCGCAGTGGATCAGCTTCGGCGTGTATTTCCAAGGCCTGCCATTTCACGCTCGGCAACGGGTCGTCGTTGTGGCTGGAACCGGCGAATTAGGATTCGGAAAATCACAGCTTGGGCCGGATCAGCAGGATCGTTGGTTTGTAGAAGATCCCTTGAAGCTCGACGAGATCGCCTTTCGTATGAGATCAGAAGATCCATCCAGACCTGTGATGGCCCTGGCCAAAGATGACGAATGGGACCAGCTTCCCGACGCCATCCGCGCCCAATGGCAGGAACTGGGGCGCAGCCCCACCACGGTATTGGCAAGGCTTCGCTGAGTTCACGACGCACTCGCCACTGGGCGAAGGCCGTTTTGTAGGCTTAGGCTTATACCATCTTGCAATCAATGATTTATAACCTATCTTTATCCTAGCCCCAAAGGAGCCGGGATGAAGACTTTGATCAGGCCTGACCGAAAAACCAT
>JAYVXV010000041.1:0-2611 GCA_043784905.1 Holophagaceae bacterium
TCGCAGCAAGTTCCCGGCGAAGAGCAAGCGGGTGCCGATGCGTTTGGATTCAAGGTGCTGGATGAGTTGGTTGCGAGAGACCGGGGCATTTTCATGCAGCGTGATCGGGAATCCGAACCAACTGGGCTCGCTGTGGGCCGTGGCTTCGGGCAATTCCAGAAATTCCTTCAAGGGCTCCAACTTCTCGCGCAGATAGGCGTAGTTTTCTTTACGCCGCTGGATGAAATGGGGCAGTTTCTTCAACTGGCTGACGCCCACCGCGGCCTGCATGTCCGTGAGCTTCAAGTTGTAGCCGATATGGCTATAGGTGTACTTGTGGTCATAGCCCTGGGGCAGATCCCCCAGTTGCCACCCAAAGCGTTTGTTACAGGTGTTGTCGTGGCCGGGCTCGCACCAACAATCTCGGCCCCAATCGCGAAAGGACTCGACAAGTTTTTTCAGTTGGGGGGAATTCGTTAGGACGGCGCCGCCCTCGCCCATGGTGATGTGGTGGGCGGGATAGAAGCTCACGGTGGCTAGATCCCCGAAGGTGCCCACTTTCTGGCCTCGAAACTCGGCACCCACGGCGTCGCAGCAGTCTTCGATGACCCATAGCTGGTGTTTCTTGGCGACAGCCATCACCGCGTCCAGGTCGAAGGGATTGCCCAGGGTGTGGGCCACCATGATGGCCTTGGTGCGAGGCCCGATGGCCGCTTCGAGATGCGTGACATCGAGGTTGTAGGTAGGAATGTGAACGTCCAGAAAAACCGGTACCAATTGGTTTTGCAAGATGGGCGCGACCGTGGTTGGGAATCCCGCAGCACAGGTGATGACCTCATCGCCGGGCTTCAGTTGACGGTCTCCGAGTTGCGGTGAGGTCAGGGCCGTGAGCGCCACTAAGTTGGCCGAAGAACCGGAGTTCACGAGCAGGCAGAATTTTCGTCCCCACCATTCCGCGAACGAACGCTCGAAGTCCCGGGCGAAGCGCCCCGTGGTGAGCCAGAAATCCAAGGATGCATCCACGAGGTGCTGCACATCCTCGGCATCGAAAACCTTGCCGCTCACCGGGACGGCCGATTTACCTGGCTCGAAAACCTGCGCGGGCCATTGTTCTGCGGCATACTCCGCCACCAAGGCCAGGATGCGCGAGCGGAGGTCTTCGGCGCTCATGCCTGAGATTCCAGGAAAGCCTGGTACCAAGGGATCGTTTTGCGAAGGCCCCCGTCGAGATCGTAAGAAGGAGACCAGCCTAAGCGCTCCCTCGCCTTGGATGCATCCAGGTATTGGTCCTGGATTTCGGCTTTCGCGTTGGACTGGAGGATGGGTTGAAGGTCCTCTCGCCCCATGAGGCGCAGGATGGCCCGGGTGATTTCCAGCACGTTGACGCGGCTTTCGGGGCTGAAGTTGAAGGCCTCTCCCAGGATGCCTTTTGCAGCACTCAATTCCGCGAGCCGTAGGTAGGCATCCACCACATCATCCACAAAGATGTAGTCACGGATATTGGTCCCGTCGGAACGCAGCACGGGCGCCCGGTTTTCCAACGCGGCGCGGATGGTGCCCGGCACGATGCGACTCCAGTGGAGGTCGCCACCGCCGTAAATGTTTCCGCACCGGGCGATGGACACCGGCAGGCCGTAGGTCTCGGCGTAGGTCAGCGCCAGAAGGTCCGTACAACTTTTCGATACGTCGTAGGGGTGGCGGCCATTGAGCGGCATGTCCTCGGTATATGGCAATAGGTCCGAATCCCCATAGGCTTTGTCCGATGAGGCCACGACGATGCGCTTTACAAGATCGCGATGCACCCGGGCGGCATCCAACAAGTTGTAGGTGCCCCGAATATTCGCCTCGAAGGTCGGCAGGGGGCTGCGCAGCGCCACGCCCACCAAGGCTTGGGCGCCCAGATGGATGACTGTATCCACTTCCTGCTCACTGATAGCACGCTCCACCGATGCGTAATCTTCCAGTGAGCCCTGCACCACTCGGCAGCTTTGGATGGTTCCCGCGCGGATGAATTCGCTCTGGGGATCCCAGTCCCGCACGAGGACGATGACGTTGGCTTTTTCTTCTACCAGCCTTCTGCATAGCCAAGTGCCCACAATGCCCGTGGCACCGGTCACCAGGACGCGGCGATCTCGCCAGATGCTCAGGGTGGCGCTTGGAATGACGCTCATGCCCACACCTTCCAGGGCGCCTGGCCCGATTCCCAGAGTTTTTCGAGCATCTGTTTTTCCCGAATGGTGTCCATGGGCTGCCAGAAGCCAGGGTGTTTGTAGGCCATGAGCTGGCCTTCGGTAGCGAGTTGTTCGAGGGGCCCCACTTCCCAAAGGGTCGAATCCCCTTCAATGTAATCCAGCACACGGCGGTCCAATACGAAAAATCCCCCGTTGATCCAGCCCTCACCGGCCTGCGGCTTTTCAGCAAAACGGGTGACTCGGTCACCTTCCAACGCCAGGCCGCCGAACCGTGCTGGGGGCCTTACGGCGGTGACTGTGGCGAGTTTCCCGTGGGATTTATGGAAGGCTACCAAGGCCTTGAGATCCACATTTCCCACGCCATCGCCGTAGGTGAGCAGGAACGTGTCATCTCCTTCGAGCCAGGCACCCAGCCGCTTCACGCGGCCCCCGGTTTGGGT
>JAYVXV010000042.1:0-8637 GCA_043784905.1 Holophagaceae bacterium
CGCCATCGCACCACCTGGACCAGCCTCGCCGAAGTCGAAGCGGCCTTTCCATCGAGTGCCCTGCTGCGCATCCAACGTCATCTGCTGTTGCGCCCCGAAGCCGTGCTAGGCCTCAAGCCCCTGGAAGGCGGGCGGGCCTCTGTGCGGGTCTGCGAAGGCAAAGATCTCGAAGTCAGCCGCAGCGCTACGCCACGATTGAAAGAAATTCTCGGACTCTAAAATACGGAGCCTCGCGGGCCCAGTCATCTGCTTTTGCAAAAGAAATCAATAGCAGGTTCTCCTCCAGCAAACCAAAGAAGTGCAGCGGGGTCTTAAATGCAGGTGGACGCGAAACACTTCAGTAAATAGCAGGTGGGTACCGTTCCATACGAGTCCCTATTCGACCACCTCCATCAGCCAATTCGGCAACTGAATGGGATCGAGCCCGATCCGAACCCAGTCCGCAGGCAACTGCGGTGACTTGGATTCAGGGGCGTGAATGGCCAAAACCAAGTCGCCAACGGCCACGGCCTGACCAAGCACAACCTTCACATCTAGGCCCACACCTAGGTCCAGCATCTCATCTCGACTAGCGCGTCCAGCCCCCAATTCCATGGCGTAGAGTCCCAGTGAACGTCCATAAATGGACTGGACGAACCCGCTTTGCTCGGCGCGAATCTCCATGACTTGGGCCGCTTGTGGCAGGTGGCTGAAATCGTCGAGGGCGGTGGCGTCACCCCCGTGCATGGCTACAAACCGCTTTAGTAATTTGAAAGCGGAACCGTCCCGGACGACGTTGTTAACCATGGTCAATGCGGCATCTAGGTCGGTGGCGAGACCACCCAGGATCAGCATTTCCGCGGCCAGGCGGAAACTCATATCCGCCAGTACGGAATCGCCGTGCTCACCTTTGAGGATTTCCACGGACTCCATGACCTCTAGTGCGTTGCCGATGGCCCAGCCGAGGGGTTCTTCCATTCGAGTGATGAGCGCTTTGATGTTCATGCCGTGGGCCTTGCCGACATCTACCATGCTGCGGGCCAAAGCCCGGGCGTCGTCGAGCGTTTCCATGAAGGCGCCACTGCCACACTTCACATCGAGAACCAAAGCGTCGGCTCCGCCTGCAAGTTTTTTGGACATGATGCTGGCGGTGATGAGCGGAATGGATTCTACGGTGGCGGTCACGTCCCGTAGGGCGTAAAGCTTACGATCGGCGGGGCAGATGTCGCCTGTCTGCGCGGAATTGGCGAAACCAAGCTCCGCAAGGCTTCGGATGAATTCAGATTCGGTGAGCTCCACGCGCATTCCGGGAATGGACATGAATTTGTCCACGGTGCCACCTGTGTGGCCAAGGCCGCGACCACTGAACATCGCGCATTTTAGTCCGCAAGCCGCGACGATGGGTCCAAGGATCAGGGTGGTTTTGTCACCCACGCCGCCCGTGCTGTGTTTGTCCACTTTGATACCGGGGACACTGGATAGATCCACGCGATGGCCGGAGTCGCGCATGGCGAGTGTGAGCGCGAGGGTCTCGTCCGTATTCATGCCACGCCAGCAAATCGCCATGAGCAGGGCCGAGCTCTGCTCATCGGGAATGCTGCCATCGGCAGCGCCGCGCACCCAAAAAGCGATTGAGTCCGGCCCTAGCGCTTCGCCGGATTTTTTCGCGTGAATCAGGTCGTACATCCGCATCGGTGATCCTTATTAATTGGACCAGGATAGCGGAGGGCCTTGGAGCGTGTTCAAGATGGGACGATGCCGCGCTGTGAGCGCCAGACGAGCGAGACAGGTAACAGTTTGTCTTGCGTATCGGCGAAGCCGATACCAAGAAGGCCGCCGACCACGGCATAGGGTGTCTACGCCACGGGAGGCTAACGTCGCATCGAGACGCCCGCCGCCCCATTTTGAAACACGCGCTCAAATCCCTTGAAGCGTGCGGTCCATCAACGCGGTGACCGCCCGATTTTTGAAACGATCTTTGTATTCTGCGACATCCTTATGGGCCGCGTCCGCATTGCCCGAAAGACGATCAGCCTCTACCAACGTGTTCCAATAAAGATTCGCCCAGTCCTCCTGAGGCATCGCCTGGCCGCGCATGGGCGCGAGGATGTTCAGGGCTTCCTGACCCTGGCCAAGGGCGATAGCCCGCTGGGCCTGGGCAACCCGGAACCATGGGCCTTTGGCCAAATCGGATGGTGCCGCAGCCTTGCCGCCAGTGCCATCAAGGGCGAGTTTCCATGATCCGAGAAGGCCTTCCGCCATGGCCTTCCTGGAATTAGGCGCGTTCTTGCTGAGGGCTTCAAGTTTCGGAAGGCGCTCACGCAGCGTCTTTTCAAGGTCGGGCGTCGCGGCCGCAGTTCCTGCATTGGTCCCGGCGGTGATTTCTGCCAGATTGGCTTCAAACTTTTCAAGCTGGCTTTCACGCCACGCGCCGAATCCAAAATAGCCCGCGACCACGATCACCACTACGCCCGCGCCGATGAGCAAAGGCTTGAGGATGCCGGTCTGGAGATCCTGACCCCCAGCGATCTTCTTCTGGAAGTTCGCTAGGCTCTGCGCCGGCTTCTGGACTTGAATCTCTTTTGCCTTAGGGGTCGCCATGACGCCGGCCTCCAAACGTTCAGTTTGCCTCAATCCCGCGCCACTTCCCACTTGAAATCCAAGCCTCCGCTGCTAGTCTTGAAGATTCCTGCCTGGGTAGCTCAGTCGGTAGAGCAATGGATTGAAAATCCATGTGTCGGCGGTTCGATTCCGTCTCCAGGCACCAACGTAAAACAGGCCCCGCTTTTTGGGGCCTGTTTTACGTTGGCGGAGACGGAATCGAACCCGGAGTGCTTGGGCCGCGCTTCGATCGCAGGGGGACGCATGCGTCCCACAAGTGAGGCGGCCCTAGCACCCGGGCGGCTGAGCAAGACGCGAAGCGTCGCAGCGAAGGATTCCGTCCGCCAAACTGAAATCAAATAGTGGGGACGGCCTGTTTTACGTTGGCGGAGACGGAATCGAACCCGGAGTGCTTGGGCCGCGCTTCGATCGCAGGGGGACGCATGCGTCCCACAAGTGAGGCGGCCTTAGGAGCCGTTACGAAATAACCAGCGCCTTTCTGGGTATTTTGTTACGGCCCCTTATGCCGGTCGAACATCACAATGGCAAAGTTATTTTGTGGCGACGGCCTAGCGCCCGGGCGGCTGAGCAAGACGCGAAGCGTCGCAGCGAAGGATTCCGTCAGCGAAATGCTTGGCAATAAACTCGGATGTTGGGGTTGTTATCGCTTTGGGGGATCAGACTTCAGGCGGCGGGCCGATGCACTCGTCGGTTCGGCCTGTAGTTTGCGACCCGAGGCCTGAAGCCCGTTGAAATGAAATCCAACTGCAAAATCAGGGATTAGGAAGCGCGCCTTAGTTCCCGCCCTGCTGTTTGGGCTGATAATCTTCTGCATAAGTAGTTGGGACGCGGGTTTTCAGCTCCTTGGTCAGGTCGTCTTGCAGCCGAGCCTGATTCTGTTGTTCCTGCTGCTGTTGCCACATCTGAGCCAGTGTGGCCTTCACTTCTTCAAAGGGGGGTGGGGGCTGGGGGTTGCCGGAGGCTTTCTGCTTGGCCACGACCTCGTCGTAGACTTTTTTCAAGTCTGCATCGGTGGGAGTGGCGGTTCCGCTGCGCTTTTGGAGGATGGCCTTTAAATAAACTTGGGCAACGGCGCCCTCCGCTTCGAGACGCACTTTGGGATCCCTGTCCACACCTTCCATGCGGGCTAGCTCCGTGAGGGCTTTTTGCTGCGCAAGGCTGCCGAGAAAGCCATTCCGCTGATCGCGCATTCGGTCGGAATGGAGTACCTGTTCGACCTTTGCGGCATCAGGAACTACAGCGCGGATGGCCTCTTCAAATTCGTTCTGCGTGATCTTTTGACCCCCCACATTGGCCAGCACGGGGCTGGAATCATGGGAAGCCTTGTTGCATCCAAGTCCCAGGATCAGGACGAGGGCCGGGGTGATCGTCGTCACCTTCTTCATATGCGCTCCTGGCGAATGTTCCAGAATGAGGGAGGAAGGCGGGAGCTGCAATCGCCCCTTTCCAGGAGACCACCATGACCCACGCGGATGCCCTTCGGGGACTCGACCTGAAAATCTATTCCGCGCCTTGGTGTAGCGATTGCCGACGCTTGGAGAAATGGCTAGCTGAAGAAGGCCTAGATATTCCAAAGGTGGATATCGAAAGCGAGGTAGGCGCTGCGGAAAAACTGGAGCACGAGACGGGCAAGCGAGCCATTCCGTTTTTTTTGGTGAACGGGAAGCGCTGGGTTCGGGGCTACCACAAAGAACTTCCGCAACGCTTCGACGCGGATCTGTTGGACAAGGAATTGATTGAGGCCGCAGGTTGAATCTGGCCTCCTGATAGGCATATCAAGGCTCCCGTGGCATCCTAGGGGGTTCCTTTGGAGTGTGCTGTGGCCTCGATTTTCTCGGCCGGATTTTGGTCCAATATGTTCACCTCAGATCTCGCCATTGATCTGGGCACCGCCTCGGTGTTGATCCACACCAAGCAAGCGGGCCGCATCGTGGTATACGAACCCTCTATCGTCGCCATCAATACCCAGACCGGCGAAGTGGAGGCGGTGGGCGACGAAGCCAAGCAGTTACTGGGCCGCACACCGCAAGGGGTGAAAACGGTCCGCCCCATGAAGGACGGCATGATTTTCGAAGTGGACGCGGCAGAAAAAATGTTGGGGATGTTCATCCAGAAGGCTCGCCCAAACCGAGGCCTGGCTCGCACTCGCATCGTCGTCAGCGTTCCGCCAAGAGCCCATCAAGTGGCTAGGCGAGCGGTTAAACAGGTCTGCTACGACGCCAAAGCCAGCGAAGTTTTCTTGGTGGATCAGACCATGGTGGCTGCCATCGGCGCAGGTTTGTCCATCAATGAGAAACGTGGCTGCATGATCGTGGATGTCGGCGGCGGCACCACCGATGTGGCCGTGATCTCCTATAATGGAAAAGTTTTTTCTGATTCCATCACCATCGCCGGTGATGAAATGGACGAGGCGATCATCAAGTACATCCGCGAGAAATACAACGTGCTGATTTCTGAATCCAGCGCAGAGCGCGTGAAGTGGGAGCTAGGTTCGGCTTTTCCATCGGAGCAGGCTCGCACCATGGAAATCAGCGGTCGCGATCAATTCGAGGGATTGCCCAAAACGCTGACTCTGAACGATTCCGAAATCCGTGAGGCACTCGCGGAGCCGGTGAATGCCATCATTGATCTGGTGCGTAAGGCGCTCAATGAAACGCCGCCCCAATTGGCGGCGGATCTCATCGAGCGAGGCATCTGTATCACGGGTGGTGGCTCAAAAATTCAAGGGTTGGATGAGCGTCTTCGCAAGGAAACTCACCTGCCATGTTACCGGGCGGAAGATCCTCAGACCGCCGTGGTGCGCGGCACCGCGCTGCTATTAGAGGACATCCCATTCCTGAGGCGCATCCAAATCTTGGATTAAGGTTTTTGTGGCAAGCCGCCCCATTTTGAATCACGCGTTACTAGCCGGGAGGCGCTAAGATGGCGCCTCGTGCGGCTTTGCGCTCGGCAGGTTGGCAAATTTGGGTCCTGGTCATCCTTTGGGCGGGCCACGGAATTTGGGTCATGAATGGGCGCTGGCCCGCCATGGGCCTCGTCCGAGTGATGGATCTCGTCTCGACCCCAGCGCTCAAAATTTCATCCCGATGGCAAACCCATAAAGAATCGGTCGAGAAGCAGAGCCAAAAGCTCGAACAGGTGGAATCGGAAAATGAGCGACTGAAAGCAGAACTGGCGAAACTGGAAACTCGAGAAACCCAAGATGCTCCCAAGCGCGCTGAGTCCGAAGAGGCCGTTCGACTTTTGGGTCTGCGCCAATTGCTCCCGCTGGAATCGTCCTCGGCGCGCATCATCGCCAGCACCCGCAGCGCTCCTTTTGGTGGACTCATTATTGATCGCGGCCAGGACATCCTGTTGCGTCCAGATCAGGGAGTCGTCGCCCCAGAAGGCGTGGTGGGGCGGATCTGGAGCGTGGGTGGGCGACAGTCGAGCATCCTTCCCTTGGACGCCTACAATGCCTCGACGGGTGTCATGTTGGCCCGAAGCAGAGCTACCGGCGTGCTTCAAGGAACCGGACCAGGCCGGGCCGAGATCCGCTACATCAGTAGCCAAGAGGGTGTTCAGGTGGGCGAGGCTGTCTATACCTCGGGGCTCGATCAAGTCTTTCCCCGGGGTCTTTTGGTGGGCTATGTCAGCTTAGTCCGTCCTCGGGATATTGAATTGAGGGTCGAGGTAGCGCTTTCCGCACCCCTGGATCGCCTGCATCTCGTGCTGATCCTGCCCCCCAAACCGCCGATGGAGTTGCAGGCTCCCGCTGCCGTCGCGATGCCTGTTGCGGGCAAAGGCGCGCCATGATCGGCGGCAGCGCATCCAATGCACCCAATGCTCCGATGGCCGTGAGGCCCTCCGTTTTTTGCGCGGTTGCACTGGCGCTGATTTTCTTTACCGCGCCCTGGCCACCGCTGCAGGCCGTCTTTCACGTGGCCTTGGTGTTAGGCCTGGCACCTCTGGAAGCCGCGCCTTTGGCAGCGGCGCTATGGGCTCTGGCCGCAGGCTGGACCCTAGAGGGAACCATGCGCTTGGTCCCGCATCCCGGCGGGGCTGCTTGGGCCGACATGACGGTGGCTTTGGCGGTGCTCTTTTTCAATCGCTACTGGCCACCGGATCGCCGCCTATTGTGGTGGGCACGGTTGGCAGGGTTCACCCTCCTTCATGCCTTGTTGATGCATGGTGCCGTGGCGCTCGCCAGCGGCGCACATGTCTGGGGCCGCGGTTGGCTATGGGCTCTGATCTCCTCGCCCTTTTGGGCTATGCTGGCCTGGCGCCTCAAGCGCCCGGCGTATCCGAGATAACCCGTGGACCTACGGCAGCGCAATCTCCTTCGCAAACGAATTGCTTCCTTTCGGGTGGCAAGTTGGCTGATGGTGCTCGCTTTGGGGTTGGTCTACGCTTGGCTTCAGGTGGTCCGGCGCTCGGAGCTGGAGAAACTGGCGCTCAACCAAGCGGTGAAAGTGCGTACTACGCCTGCGCCTAGAGGCATCATCTTTGATCGGAATGGCAATCGTCTCGTGGACAATCGCCGGGCGCTGCACCTGGTTATCCAGCAAGAGGATTTACCAAAAGACCCCGCCCAAATCGAAGCCTTGGCGACCGCTATGGAGCAGGATGCCGATCAGGTGAAACGTCGCATCCAGACCGCGCGCGCGCTGGGCACCAAACGTTCACTCATCATTCAAGACAATCTGGATGAGGCTGGCCTCGCCAGAGCCGAGAACCTCCGCGCTCGATTTCCGTTTCTCAGTATCGAGGTGGCGCCCCGGAGGGTCTACCAGGGCGACGAGCTGGCCGCGCACCTGCTGGGCTACGTCGGAGAAGTGAATCAACAATTAATGATGAACGAGCCGGGTAGATTCCAGCTCGGCGAAATTGTCGGCCGAACCGGATTTGAAGCTGCTCGCAACGACTTGTTGAAAGGCCAGGATGGACAGCGCAAAAGCTTGGTGGACCATCTAGGTCGGGAAGTGGCGTTGTTTGGATTGCAGGAGGCGAGTCCAGGCGAAAGCGTCTACCTCACCGTGGATTCGGGTCTGCAAAAAATCATGATGGACGCCTTCGGGGAGGAGCGTGGCGCCGCGGTGGTGTTGGATCTCCGAGATGGCGGCATTTTGGCCATGTATTCCAGCCCATCTTTCGATCCCAATGCTTTCTTGGGTCACATGAGCCAGGAAGACGTGGACAAATATGTGCGCAATCCCACCCAACCCATGCTCAATCGCGCCACCCAAGGACTCTATCCACCAGGTTCTACCTACAAGTTGGTGGTGGCGCTCTGCGCATTGGAAAAGGGCATCATCACGCCAGATTCGGTGTTCACCTGCCACGGGAAGAAAACATTTTATGGCCGCGAGTTTCGATGCGACGGCGTGCATGGGACCGTCAATCTGATTCAGGCCATCGCTCACAGTTGCGACGTCTATTTTTACGAGCTGGGATCTCGTCTTGATGTGGATGACATTCACGCCACCGCCGCGAAATATGGACTCACCGAACTGACTCAAGTGGATCTCCCCCACGAACTCCCCTCACGCATTCCCAGCCGTGCCTGGAAGGCCAAGTACGGCAAGAAGAATGAAAAAAAATGGTATGCCGGTGAAACCATCAGCGTGGCCATTGGCCAGGGCCAGAACGGCCTCACCCCCATCTCGCTGGCTAGGTTTTACGCGATGCTGGGCTCCAAAGGAAAGGTGCTGACACCGCACCTCCTGTACGGATCCAGGGATGAAGCGAGCCAGTTGAAACTTACGCCCCCCCCCAAGCCCCGGGACATGGGTCTCGATCCACGAATCTGGGCGGCGCTGGATGAAGGACTATACGAAGTGGTCCACGCTGGCACCGCGCGCGAATCAGCGCTGCCGGGCGTCACCATGTGTGGGAAAACAGGCACCAGCCAAGTGACGACCTTTGTGGACAAGGCCCACTACCGCACCTTGGCGAAGCAGTTTCGCGACAATTCGTTATTCGCGGGCTACGCCCCGAGAGAAAACCCACAGATCGCCTGGGCCGTCGTGGTTGAGAACGCGGGAACCGGTGCTTCGG
>JAYVXV010000043.1:0-2594 GCA_043784905.1 Holophagaceae bacterium
CCCCGTTGAGGCGGCAGGTGTGGATGAGGCTCATGAAGAGATCCCCCACCCGAGCTCCGTTTTCCGTTTTGTAACTGAGGGAGTTTTTTCGGTGCAGGATGGACATCTTCAAGGCTCGTTCGCAGATGTTGTTGTCCAGGGGCGCCCCGGCCGCGCGCAGGAACAGGGTCAGGGGCTCCCAGTGGTTGAGCATGTATTGAATAGCTTCTCCCAGACCTGAGTTGGGCTCGACTTTCTTCTGATCCATTTGCTCCTTCATCCGGACATGCAGAGTTTCCATGACCGGCCGGCTCTGTTCCTGGTGAAGGCTCAAGCGCGCTTGAGCATTTAAGTTCAGTCTTTTGGCCTCCGCGTCATTTTTAAAAACCTGGCCCAAGCTTTCCAGAACCTGCTGGCACTCGGCGGGAAAATTCTCCGCCACATCCACAAAATTGCGCCTTCCGTGCGGCAGGCAGTTTGCGAGCAGCACTTCAAACTCTTTGCAACGATTCCGGGAGAGCGCGTCGCACATCTGAATGGGCTTGTCCAGGCCAGCGGCCCGGTTCTGGAGAAGCAGGTCCAGGTTTTCCCCGGCATGATTTCCGCCGGTGAAGAACAGTGCGATTTGATGATCTCCCACCTTGGAGACGATGCTGGTGGTAAAGATTCCTGTCCGCTCCGATCCGGTCTTTTCCTTTTTAAGGCTCTGCACTCGCATCGTGGTGTCATCATTATGAAGAAGGTTCCCGGCCGCAGCCACCGTGGTCAGTGCCTGTCGGACCGGCTCCAGATCCCGGGCGCTTTCCTCCATCAGTTCCCATTGGGTGGACTGGGGCAGCGGCACACCAAAATCCTTCTGCATTTTCTCCATCCGATAATGCGGCAGCCCGCTCCCAAAGCGCATCAGCCCAAGCATCAACCCCACCTTGGGATCGTATTTGCCTAAAAGCACCTCCGGCGGCGGCGGGGCCGTGAACACTTGCCCGCACAGGTTGCAGCGCAGCCGGACCAACTCGTAAATCGCTGCCGGGAAGAGGGGTTGGGCGGTGATCCGAACGATCCGGCTGGGCGGCTGGCATTCATAGAGTTTGCCCTCCTCACAGGAGGGACACGGGTCGGCGGCTTTGAGTTTGGGATGCTCCACTCGCTTGCGCTCTGCGCCCGGAAAATGTTTGGCTCCATTGCGGCCATGTCCTTTGGAACGTTCCCTGGCCTTGGATGCCTGGGATTCTTTGGGAAAAATGATCCCGGTCTTTTCGGTTGCTGCTCCAAAGATCAAGCGCTGGAGCCGTGCGATCGTGGTTTTCTTTTTCTGGATCAATTGCATCACCCATTGCAGCGTCTTCAACAGACCCGCCACCTGCTCATACATCACCCCGGGCAGGAGTGGGTGCAGGCCCAGGAGCAACCCCTCCAGTTGCTCGGCGTTCAAACTGGTGATCTCCGGGGCTTTGCTCTTAGCCATGACCAAGCGCTTTTCGAAAATCTTTGCCCAACGGGTAAACGAAGAGATCCTTCAGGGAACGATTGGCTTGATTGGTCTGATCGTCCTTGCCACGACCGGTGGTCATTCCCACCAAGATCCAATTGGCCGCCCGGTAACAGGTTCCTTTGAAGCGCTCCGGATCAATAAACGTCTCCAGCAAATGAATCGGGTGATGATAAAGTTTTTGCCAGTCTGCGCAAATCACCCGGGCTGTGCGGGCCAGGAGATGACTGGCCAGATGCGGAACTTTGACCCAGGGCAAAATCAGAAAACGGGTGTTATAGGCCAAGAGATGAAGGTTGGCCCGGCGCTGCTCTGCGGTCCATCCAATGAACCGGTCCCGAGCTCCAAGATGGCGCGGCGAGGAAGACCAGGCCATGCAGGCAATGGGCACACCCCGGGCATAGTAAACATACTTGAGATGCTCGCCCACCGGCTGGGTGTAACCCAGATAATGATGGTCCTGCATCAAGCTGCCAAATAGCTTTTCCGCCGGCGTGCGCCGCACCTGCCGGATTTCAATGGGACCCAACTCCGGAAGGGAACACTCCACCTTCTCCCAACTCAGATCCAACGGCCGTTCCCTGGCCTTGCGGACAGCCAGGGGATTGATCGAAATCTGCCGCGGCGCGGGAAGCTCGATCAACCCAGCCCGGTGCAATCCCAGCATCAATCCCCGGCAGACCATGTCCCGCGGATGGCCGTTGGCTTGAACCCAGTTCCAGGCCACACACAGCTTGGTGGAAAGTTTGCGCCGGCTTAAACCCGGGTGCCGCGCAATCAAATCTTGGATAAACCCAATGTCATCCGGTTTGAAAACTTTGCCGCGATAGCGGAACTCCATGTCCATGGAGACCAGAATAAGGGATGAAAACCGGAACGCAAGTTTTTTCCTAAACCCCAGGGCCCACCGATCGCCACATCGGCGCCGCTTGGGCACTCTGCGGATTACCGTTCCACAGGAGCAATTGCACCTGATGAACATCCAGGCGCGAGGTGGCCGAGTCGGTGGCCTGCGGCCACCAGGTGAACCGGCCTTGCGACAACCGCTTCTGGCAGAGCCAAAATCCTTGCCCGTCGTACACCAGTATCTTTAATGCTTTCCGTCGTTTGTTTGAGAATACAAACA
>JAYVXV010000044.1:0-2580 GCA_043784905.1 Holophagaceae bacterium
CGCGAAACGGAAAGGCAGAACGGCATCGGCTTCGAGCAGTTCCACGTCATAGATGCCATTGCGGTGCTCCAGCACTTTGCCCAGTTCGTCGAGTTTGGCTTCCTGGGATTCTGAGAGTGGATCCAGAAATCGCAGCTCGAACCGCTTGGCCAACATCTTGCGAAGCCCAGCCATGGAGCCCGCCGCCTTAACCTCACCCTTGTCGAGAATGACAAGCTGATCGGACACGCGCTCCACATCTTCAAGGAGATGGGACGCCATGATCACCGACGTGCTTAATTCGGCGCGTACTTTCAAAACGAGATCGAGCATTCGCTTGCGGCCATCGGGGTCTAGGCCATTGGTGGGCTCATCGAGAAACACCAGCTCGGGGCTGTGAACCAGCGCTTGGGCCAGTTTCACGCGTTGCCTCATGCCCGTGGAATAACCACTGACAGAGCGGTAACGGGATTCGTCCAGGCCGACGAAATACAACACTTCGTGAGCGCGGTCCCTAGCCTGTTCGGTGCTGAGGCCTGATAGCTCACCCCAGAAGGCCACCTGCTCGTAGGCGCTCGTGTCTTCGATGAGGGCGTCGTATTCCGGCATATAGCCGATGCGACTGCGCAATTTCGCGGCCTCGGGTCCGCCGAGGGGAATACCCAAAACTTCGCCACCTCCGGCGCTGGGATGCAACAGACCGAGCAGGGTTTTTAATAGCGTGGATTTGCCGGCACCGTTGGGGCCGAGCAGGCCCACAATGCCATCTTCCAGCCTCAGGCTGAGGCCCTTCAGGGCGATGGTTGGCCCATATCGGACCTCAAGGTTATCAAACGAAATCAAGGTGACTCCCTAGGAAGCGCAGGATACGTCGTTACATCAAACTAGATTTGAACATTGAGAGGGTGGACCGGCATAAGGGGCCGTAACAAAATGACCTGAACGGCACAGGTTATTTTGGCACGGCTCCTAATTGCGGCTACGTCATGGCGGTGGTGGTGGTTTACAGGCGACACTGATCTGTCGTTTTCCACGTTCTCAATCCCGTCAATCCCTACAACCCCTACAACCTAAGCCCTGCAATCTAAGGAATCCGTGGCGCTGCTGCCTGAATCCCCCACTATCTTGCACACGGTCCTGAATGCGGCGCAGGCAGGGGCACTCTTCGCCTTGGCTGCAAATTTTGGCGCCGATGCCATCACGCGACGGGACCGGCTCATGGGGTGGCTTACCTTGGCCTGCCTATGTATTTCGGCTCGCCACGGGGCCCTTGTGCTCTGGGGTTTCGATACCTTGCCTTACTCGGCCGCATTGAAGCTTCAAAGTGTCCTGGCCTCGCTGGGGTTCATCGCGCTTTCGGTCGCCCTGCGTCGGATCTTTCCGACACGACTCTCGCCCAATATGGTGAATTGGATCGTGGTCGGCATGGTCCCGAATTTTTTCAGGAACGCGTTCCTGAGTGCCGCAAGTCCACTGGATTTGCCCCTGCATCAGCTTACAAACTTCGCCTATGCCGTCGGTTGTCTCTATGCGGTGGTGGTGGTGGCCAGGGCCAAGTTTGAGGACGACCCCATCGGCCAGCGAATGTTTTGGGGACTCGTGGCCACGTTGGCGCCGGTACTCCTAGAGGTGGCGGCCATGGCCTTTTTCAGCGTGCCGCTGCGCCTTTCGGGGTTAGGCCTACTCATGCTGGCCATCGCCATGGGCGCTTCCTGGCAATGGGTCATCGCCTCGGCGCAAACGGGGCATACGTTGCGGGCCGAAGAAGAGGCAAGAGCTTGGCGATTCTTGGTGTCAGGGCCCACTTGGCACACGGCGGAACCTTCTCCCATGATGGAGTCCCTGTTCGGCCCCGAATGGCCCCGCAAATTGGAAGAACGCATGGTGGGCCGCGACGGAATCCTGTACGCGATTCATCAGGCGGAGCTAAAGCAGCAGGCGGCTTCGTGCGGGTGGATCGAGACCCATCTCGATACGCTGCCGGGTACCGAGGGCATTCTCACAGGCTGGACGGTGGCGCTCAGTATTGTCAACGCAGAGACGCTCAACACCGTGGGCCGCTGGCTTCAAGAATGGGGCGCGGAAGTGCAGATTTGGGGGGCGGTGCCGCCTCGGGAAGGGCCCTATCCCAGCGTGCTCGTGTGGGGGCGTGAACCCGTGATCCTGTCTGTGTGGCGCGAGCATGACCTGTCCCGGCGGATGCCGCGATGGGTGCAACTGGGCGGTGCCAGCCTCGAAGGCCCTCACGCCCAGTTGGATTTGCCACCGGATCACATGGCCTTGCAAGGTGTGCTGCAGCGACTTATTTCATTAAAGAGCTGAATCCGAGTCGCGTTCAAAAAGATAAAAGAAGCCGCAGATGAACACAGATGAAATTCAAAGATTCTGGCTCAAGATCGCTTCGCTAGGCGCCTGGTTATTCAGGCGCCTGTGGGCTGAAGGCCCGCAAATTCAGGTGGCCCGGCGCGGATCACACCAAGGCGTGAGGCGGTCGCCGGGCCATCTGATACCATCTTGCAATCAATGATTTATAACCTATCTTTATCCTAGCCCCAAAGGAGCCGGGATGAAGACTTTGATCAGGCCTGACCGAAAAACCAT
>JAYVXV010000045.1:0-2577 GCA_043784905.1 Holophagaceae bacterium
GCGGGACATATGGCCGTAGACCGTTTCTAATTCATCGTTGTGTTTCACCACCACCGCGTAGCCATAGCGATCCATCCAGCCTGCGGCCTCCACCACCCCATCCGCCGTCACCTGGATAGGCGTTCCTTCGGCATTGGTGATGTCGAGCCCTGAGTGAAATCCGAAACTGTCCTCAGCCTCATCCCGGCGTGAAAAGGGGTTCAGGCGAACGCCAAATCCTGAGCTGAGGTACCCGGCGGTGGGCGGGATGGACGGCGTGTGCAGCCAGGCCTCAAGAATGGGGGCCATCTGGGTTCTGATGGCCACGGCGGTGCCTTCACTCTGCTCAATATCGCGGCGAAGTTTACTCACTTTTTGAGCCGTGGAATCCTTGGTGTCGGCCTTGATGGAATCCGCTGGAGGTCTTCGTCCCGGCATGGGCGGAATGCGTGGCGCCGGGGTCTTGGGGTCCAGTAGGCGAAGCAATTCCTCATGCTGTTTGCGAAGGGCTTCGATCTCACCTTCAAGGCCCGAGGCCTGGTCCAAGGTGCCCCGAAGTTTATTTTGCTGCTCCTGGGTTTCTTTCTGCAGCCGGTCGAAGCTCATGATCTTTTTGGTTGCCCAAAAACCATAGGCCGAGCCAATGAGCGCCAGGGCCCAGATGGAAACCACACCACCGGTCAGCCATAACAGGACCTTCTTTGAAACGGACCACCGGAAGGTGTGATGGCTGAACACCAGCATGAGCGTGATGAAGCGGCTGGAGTCGGGGCGGCTCAACCGGAGAGCCCGCCGAGCATGCCGCTCCGCCGGTTGTCCGGACTTCAGATCGGGTTTGGGCATAGCCTGTCTACCTTAGGGCCTAAGGCCCGGATTGTCGAGGTAAGGAATGCTACGATCAGAAGGCCAAGAGAGCCTGCTGTTTCCCCGCCGAATGATACATGGCCTGAACCTTGGGGGTTTCTGTTGCGTGAAAAGACTTGTGAAACAGGTTTTATTTTCTAAGGATCGAGTCCCCGCAGCACCGTCCTCACGAAAATTAACAATCTCGATCATGGTTTTTCCCGGGGTGATGGGCGATCCTCAAGAAGTCTAATGAAGCGTTCTCGGGCAGGCGATCACCCGATCGAGTGCTGAATCATTCGGTAGCCAATGGCAGAAGACACCTTTGTGTCCAATCCAGCCCTTGCAAAACCAACCCATGAAAAAGTGAGCGATATGCTGAAACGATTTCTCCCTCGGTTGCCTCATTCGGTCAAAGCCCTCTGGCTGGGCTTGTGTCTCATGACTGGCATGAATTTGTCCGCCCAGAGCACCCTAACCATTACCCAGCAGCCCCAGAACCAGTCCGTAACCATAGGGCAAAGCGCCACCTTCAGTGTAAGCGTAACGAACACCAACTGGCAGGCTCCGAACTTTTATTGGAAAAGGAACGGAATAGCCATGGACCCAACTCTATCGTCCACCTACACCACACCTGCCACGGTTTCGAGTGACAACGGTGCCGTCATTTCAGTCGAAATTTTCAATGGCTACGACACGGTCATCTCCACCAATGCCACGCTAACGGTGAAGCAAGAGGTTTTGCCGAGCATTTATAACCCACCTGCCAACCAGACAGTCAACGCCGGTGCCAGCGCGACATTTAGCATCAATGCCACAGGCACCGCGCCTCTTTCTTATCAGTGGTCCAAGAACGGCACACCCATCAGCGGCGCGACGTCCCGCAGCTACACCACGCCCGCCACGGTGATTGGCGACAATGGATCCAGGTACACAATTTTTGTGACCAATGGCCTCGGCCATCAGACCAGCGCTTTCGCCACGCTGACGGTGAATCCACCTGCCACGCCGCCGAGCATCACATCCCAGCCCTCCAACCAATCAGTCGCCGTCGGTGCTACCGCAACTTTTAGCGTTACCGCTTCCGGCACGGCACCTTTCTCATATCAGTGGCGGAAGAATGGAACGGCTATTAGCGGCGCCACGTCGGCCAGCTACACCACGCCCGCTACGGTGGCTGGCGACAACGGCGCGGCCTTCAGTGTGATCGTCACGAACAGCGCCGGTACCGCGACTTCCGCCAATGCCACACTGACCGTGACCGCAGCCACCGCGCCGAGCATCACGACTCAGCCCTTGGACCAGGCAGCAGCCGTCGGCACCACCGCGACGTTCAGCGTCGTGGCCTCAGGCTCAGGCTCTCTCTCCTATCAGTGGCGGCAGAACGGCGCCCCCATCACCGGAGCGACCTCCGCTTATTACACCACGCCTGCCACGGTGATCGGCGATAACGGCGCGATCTTCAGCGTGGTCGTCACCAATGGTGTCGGCAGCGCGACTTCCAACAATGCAACGCTGACCGTCGGCACTGGGCCGAGCATCACGACCCAGCCCATCAATCAGACCGTCACGGTGGGCGCCACCGCGACCTTCAGCGTCGTCGCTTCGGGCACGGGCCCTCTCACCTACCAATGGATGAGGAATGGCTCGATGGTCGGCGCGACCTCTGCCAGCTACACCACACCCGCCACGGTTTCCGGTGACAACGGCGCCATCTTTAAAGTCATCGTGAGCAACAGCATCGCCAGCGCCTAC
>JAYVXV010000046.1:0-2577 GCA_043784905.1 Holophagaceae bacterium
CCCGGTGGCGCCGGCATGGCCGCAGACATCCTGGTGAAGGATGGCGAGATCCTGGACTCGGTGAAGGAAAAGACCTTCCCCCCGGTGCCTACACCGCAGCCCGTGCGCTGAAGGGGTTCGAGGCACTAGGGTCGAGGCACTAGGGTCGAGGCACGAGGTTTGCGGAGAAGGAGCGCAGATGTGGCGCTTGCTGCAAAACTACAATGCTGTTTTATTCGCGATGATTCGCGGTTTCCATCCGGTTGATCATCCTCTCGGTATCCGCTGCGCGGATACGCGAGGCCTCGCCGCGGGTTGGGCAGGGTCAAGCGTAGCTGAGCTCACGCCTTTGGGATGTTTACCATCCGGTTGATCATCTTAATCGCCATGCATGCGGCGCCGAAGCCGTTATCTATGTTCACCACGGCGATGCCGGGGCTGCAGCTGGCGAGCATGGCGTGCAGGGCCACCGTGCCACCCACGCTGATACCCGCCCCGATGCTGGTGGGAACAGCGATCACGGGTGCGTCCACAAGGCCCGCGACCACCGAAGGAAGGGCGCCTTCCATGCCGGCGGCCACCAACAATACAGGGCAGACGCGAAGCTCATCCAGCACGCCATGGAGCCGGTGAAGGCCCGCCACGCCTACATCGAAGAAGGATTTGGATGGGTAGCCTAAGGCATCGAGCACGGCCTTGGCTTCCAACAGTACGGGAATGTCTCCGGTGCCGGCCGTGAGAAGTCCAACGGGGGCGAGATTCTTCATAGAACGCGGATTGAGCGTCGCCGTGCGGCTCACCCGCTCCACGGTGGCGATGGAATCAAGCGCGTCCATTTGGGCATCACTCAGCTGCGTTGCAATGCGCAGGTGCTTGGCTTTCAGTGCTTCTTCGAAGAGATGGACCAACTGCTCCTGAGACTTGCCGCGAGAAAAAATGATCTCGGGAATGCCCGTTCGTTGCTCACGTTCATGGTCCCAGCGGATGTCCACGAGCCACCTCTAAAGTAATAAAGAGCAAAGGAGTAATGTTTTCAGTTCAAAGCCGTGGCCAAACTCCCGCTTTGTATGCCCGCCAGATCTACGGCCACGAAGCGGAAACCCGCTCGCCAGCAGGCGCGCTCCAGTTCCGTGCGCAGGGGTTCTTCAAGGGCGCGATGCATCAGGTCCCGCTCAATTTCCAGGCGCACAATGCTGTCGTGCCAGCGGGCGCGGGCGGGCCATAAGCGATTGGCGCGGAGAAAATCCTCGACTTGTTCCACCTGCTTCAACCGCTCCGGCGTCACTTCCGTGCCCACGGGGAAGCGGCTGGCCAGGCAGGGCGCAGCGGCCTTATCGGCATTGGCAAGGCCCCAATGGCGGGCCAGGGCACGCACATCCTCCTTGTGAAATCCGGCCTCCAGCAACGGCGAAAAAACGTGATGTTCTGAGGCGGCGCGAAGTCCAGGACGCACATCTCCAAGATCATCCAGCTGCGTTCCATTGAGCAACAGCCCGGTCAGGTTCTGCTTCATGGCCTCGGCTTCAGCGGCGCCATAGAGCGTGGACTTACAGTGGTAGCAACGGTCCCCAGTATTGGCGCGATAGGCCGGTAGATCCGTTTCATGGGTGGGAAGTTCCAGCAACTCCGCGCCGATGTGCCCGGCCAGCGCATGGGCCTCGGCCCGCTCGGCCTGAGGAAGCGATGGGCTCACCGCCAGCAAGGCGAGTGTGTCCAGGCCAGCGCGGACAGAGGCCGCCAACACCAGCGTGGAATCCACGCCTCCCGAAAAGCACACAAGTGCCCGCCGCGATCCCACGCGGGTCCGCAAGAGGTCCAGAAGGCTGGATTCATGGGTAAACACGTCATTCATCTCCCAAGTGTGGCAGTATTTTCGAAACCTCCGGAGATCCCATGCGCCGCGTCCTGCTCGCACCTGTCGTCCTCATCCTTCTGGCCTGCGGTTCTTCAAAATTGCAGAAGAGCGAGGCGGAGCGCGATATCAAAAAGGACTACCCGGTGATGGTCATGGTGCCCGTGCCCGCCAAGGTGTCCGCGGAGAAGGGCAGCGAAGCCCACAAGAAGCTGCTGCTGCTGCACGACAACCTGGCCAAGACCGGCTGGTTCACCATTCAGCGCAATGATCAAGGCAAGCGGGAGGAATTCACCTACCAACTGAATTCCAACGCGCCGAAAGCCGCCATGGCAGCGCCTGGCGGTGGATTCCAGGTGAAGGCCGCCGAAGCGGTATTCGTGAGGGCCACAGGTATTAACCCGGCGGGCAACGGCCAGGTGGTCACCTATCAGATCCGCCTGATGAAACCCACCACCCAATTTCCCCTCTTCGAGGCCCTGCATCCCGGCGTGAAGATCGGCGAGACCAAGGACCGCCACGCCACCTACCAAAAGCAGGGCCGGGATTGGGTCCTGATGAACACCGACGAGAAATTCATGAAGGCGAATTGAATCCTGTATTTTGGTTCATTTCGTAGATCTAGAAAAACCACTCGCAGAGGTACTCATACTAATTCGCGTTCAATGGAATATAAGTTATCCAATCGAAGCCGGTAAGCCTCTGGGTGCTTTCGTGGTTGGATTCTAAGGCTCGGATGCCTTGGC
>JAYVXV010000047.1:0-2566 GCA_043784905.1 Holophagaceae bacterium
CGGCATTAAGAGCCCTTAGTGAATCGGCAGCGCTCTTCCGGCGGTTCGGTTAGGGCGCTTTATGCCCTTGGGTGAAAGGGGCCGTAACGGAATGGTCAGAAAAGCGTTGACCATTTCGTAACGGTCCCTAAGAATGTGAGCTTTTACTCACATCTGCCACTCGCATCCGAAAGGGGCCGAAATGCAGCCTTCAAAAATCCGCAAAACCCCGCGCCAACAGCGCTCCGCTGAAACCGTGGAAGCCATCCTAACGGCCACCGCTCACATTTTGGTAAAGGATGGGTTCGAGGGGGCCACCACCAATCACATCGCTAAAAAGGCTGGCGTGAGCATTGGCAGCCTCTACCAGTACTTCCCCAACAAAGAATCTCTGGTGCGCGCGCTGAATGACAGCCATACCCAGGAGATTCTGGAGTTGATGCGGAGGCGATTCATCGAGACCTGGGAAGCACCCTTGGAGGATTCGGTGCGGGCCATTGTGCGAGCCATGGTGGAAGTCCATCGCGTGAACCCCGAGCTGCATCGCGTGCTAGTGAACGTCGTGCCCAGCATCGGCGGACTCACCGAAACCAAGGCCTTGGAAGACGCGGTGGCCGTCATGCTTGCCAAGTTTCTGAAGGCACGCAAAGCCGAACTGCGTCCCCTGAAACCCGAGCTCTCGGCGTTCATGCTGGTCCACGCCGTCGAGGCCCTCACCCACGCCGCCGTGCTGGAGCGGCCAGAATTACTAAAGGGCGAACTATTCGTGGATGAGGCCTCGCGGATGATCCTGGGCTACCTGCGGGGCGGCCCCGAGGACCGCAAATCCCGACAGAAAAGGTAGCGCTCTAGGTCCGTGTCTGGATCGAGGAAAAGCGCGCGAGGGCGCATCAATCCGAGGAGGACAGCCATGGAGAGGAGTGAGAGCAGACGCTGGGCCAGCAGGTGCATAAATGCCTCCGAGAAAGGATTAGGAAGCATGGGTTCCTTGAAAACAGGAACCACTCGCATTTGGAAATCCAAGCCCGGCGCGGGTTGGCGAGGCTCATTGGATTTCGGTGCTCAGGTTTCCTGGAAAAACAAATTCACCACGAAAACACGAAGGGCACAAAGTTTTTTTGTCTGTGGAAAAGTATTTTTTGTTTTCGTGGCCTTCGTGATTTTCGTGCTTTCGTGGTGAATTCAGTTTCTGGGCATCGCCACCATCTTCATCCCATGCTTGGGCCGCAGGGTGAAGAGCGGGTCCAATACGACGGGGTGGCCAAGCACCAGCTTCAACCGCCATTTCTGCGCCAGGGTGGCGAGGATGAGGACGCCTTCCATCCACGCGAAGGGTTCACCGATGCAATTGCGTGCACCGTGGCTGAACGGGAAGTAGGTGAACTTGTTGCGTCCTGCTTTCTGTTCGGGTGTAAATCGCGTGGGATCGAATGTCTCGGGCTCGGTCCACCAGCGCGGGTCGCGGTGCATCACCCATTCAGAAAGGATCAACAGCGAATCCTTTTTGATGAGGTAGCCACCCAACTCGAAATCCTCGATGGCCTGACGCCCGAAGGCCCAGACCGGCGGCAGCAGCCGCATGGATTCGGCGAAGACCATCTCTGTGTATTTCAGTTTGGGCACGTCCTCAAAGGTTGGGGTGCGCCCCAGCAATACCTCGTCCAATTCCGCATGGAGCTTAGCTTCTATCTCTGGGTTTTGGCTGAGTAAGTACCAGGTCCAGGTCAATGCGTTGGCGGTGGTTTCGTGACCGGCGAGGAAGAGGGTCATGGTCTCGTCGCGCACCTGTTGGTCATCGAAGCGGGAGCCGTCGCCTTCGTCATCCTGGGCCGACAGCAACATCCCTAAGAGATCACCTTCATCAGTGCCCTTTTCGCGGCGCTCGCGGATGACGCGGTAGATGGTTTCGTTGAGGCGGCGGATGGCACCTTCGATGCGCTTGGTGTAGGGCAGCGGAAATTTTAGTAGGATTTGTGCGAATGGATTCGTCAGTGCATTGAAGGCCCCGATGACCGTGGTTAACGACTCGCCGATCACGTCGCTTTCGGCACTCACATCGCTGCCGAAAAGGGCTTCGGCGACGATGGCCAGCGTCACCGTCATCATTTCGTGGGAAAGGTCGTAGGTCTGGCCAGCTCGCCAAGAATCGCTCAAAGCGGTGGAATGCCGCACCATCTGCTCGGCGTAAGTGGCAACTTTCTTGTGGTGGAAGGCGGGCTGCATCATGCGCCGCTGCCTCATGTGGGCCTGATCTTCGGAGGTCAATAATCCTTCCCCCAGCAATATTTTCGCCCGCTGAAGACCTAGTCCCTTCCTCACTTTCTTGGCTTGAACTACCAGCACTTCGCGATTCAGATCCGGATGATTCACCAGATGAAAATGTCCGGGCCCAATCTGGAAATGGGCCACGTCGCCGTAGGTCTGATGCAGATAGGTAAGAAAGCCCAAGCTGTCCTTCCGCATCCGCAAAAGATTTGTCCAAGGCAGCGCGGGCTTGGGACCGGGAGCATAAGGCAGGGGCATGGGACACCGGGGGAGGAGACGATGCTATCCGCGCTTGAATAAACACGCTTCCCTTTTTGGGGCC
>JAYVXV010000048.1:0-8465 GCA_043784905.1 Holophagaceae bacterium
TTTTTAACATTGTCTTTAGGACGAGCCAGATCAATGGCCTCCGGCGCCACGTTCATGTCGCCGGTCAGGATGATCTTTTCACCCTGCTTGTGTCGCGCCTTCAAGATCGCAGTCAGGTCGGCAGCGAATTTCTGTTTGAAGGGAAGGCGCACAAGGCCTGCAGATGCATTGGGAAAGTAGCCGGCGATAAAAGTTAGATCGCCCTTGGTTGAAACAATAATGCGGCCCTCCGCATCCACTTCTGGCAGCCCTAGTCCTTTCGTATGGTTCCAGCCTGAACCCTTTCGGGTCAGCGTCGCGGAGCCAGCGTAGCCTTTCTTGGCGGTAGATGGAAACCAGCACACATCGAAGCCCGCTTCCAATTGCTTCCGAACTTCCATATCAATCTCATCCCACTCGCAGCGAATTTCCTGAAGCGAAAGTACGTCCGGATCAGCTTCTTCCAGCCATTCCATGAACCCCTTCTTTAAGGCGGCCCGGAACCCGTTGACATTCCAGCTTATGAATTTCATACCGACCTCAAACAAAAGAATCTAAAGATGAACACGAGTGAAGCGTAGAAATGAATACCGAATTTGGATGAATAGGGCCTAATTTTTTTTTAATTGTTCATAGGCCGCCGCGTTGAAGCCGATGACGGTGCCCTTGGGATGCACAAGGATGGGTCGCTTCAGCAGGTTGTTGTCCAACACCATCAGAACGATGGCTTCGGCCTTGGAAATGTGGAGATCCTTCAGGCCCAGCTCCCGATACGCCGGACTCCGCGTGCCCAGCATGGGCGCGGGGTCCTTGGGCAGCAGAGATTCCAGTTCCCCGGCATTCAGGGGCGCCTTGAAGTAGTCCCGGACCGTGACTTCGATGCCCAGCTCCGCGAGCTTCGCCTGGGCATTGCGACAGGTGGAGCAATTGGATTTCATCCAAAGGACGGATTTCATAGCGACTCCACGAAGCGTTCCCACAGCCTAGCGGACTTGAGTCGCCAATATCCCATGAGCAGGAGCACCGGCAGGCCCTTGAAGCGGCCCACATACAGCAGGATCACCCGCTCACCTTCGCGCTGCACCACGTAGCGGGACCATTCCGATACGCCCGCGAGAGGCGCGTCCACGTGATCAATTTCAGCACGGCCTTCTTCCCGCACGACCAGTTGCGGTGTAGTGATGGCATGGCGAGGATGCCACTGGAAATAGCTTTCCCCATCCATCAATTTCTCGACCACCCGCTCGAAGGGCGCGTCCGTATCGCGCAGCAACTCGAAGGACCAGACCGGATATTTCATCTACTTGACGATGAACCCTGGCTTCGCATCATCGGGCGGCGCCACGAGGTAGGGCTTGGAGTTGTTGTCACTGGCGGCTAACAACATGCCGTGACTCTCGATGCCCATGAGGGCGCGGGGCGCCAGGTTCGCGACCACCACCACTTTACGGCCGATGAGTTCTTCCGGCGTGTAACCCGTGGCGATTCCTCCCAGGATCGTGCGCTGCTCAAAGCCCAAATCCACGGTCATCTTGATGAGCTTTTTGCTCTTCGGCACCGCCTCGGCCGTCAGGATCTGGCCCACGCGCAGATCCGTCTGGGCGAAGGTGTCGTAGTCAATGACGGGGCGCAGTTCGGGGACATCCAAGGGCATTTCTGGCGCCGATTCAACGGGTACAGGAGTGGTTTCCTCGATGGCTTTCATTTCAGCGTCCTTGTCGATGCGATTGAAGAGGGGGGAGCTGGTGCCAATCTTTTCAGGCGCGATGGGATCCCAGAATTGGATCTGTTCGAGCCTGCCAGGCTCATTAACTGGGCCTTCCAAACCCAATTGGCTCCAGAGGTGCTGGGCCATTTCTGGCATGACTGGGGCCACCAGAACGGCCGTGACCCTTAGCGCCCGCCAGATTAAACCCAAAACGTAATCCAATTCCGTTTTGGCTTCGACATCACCTTCGGCCTCGAGTTTCGCAAGCTTCCAGGGCTGCGCCTTAACGATGTAGCCATCCAGATAGCGAAGCTCAGACCAGAGATCCTCCAAGGCCTTGTTGAAGTTGTTGTTACTGGAATCACGGATGAATTCGCCAGGAAGCCACAGCCAGCTCTTATCAACCGCGGAGGCTTCATCCCAGGAACGGTTAGCGTTCTTTTCGAAGTTATCCGCATCATTAATTCGTGCGATTTCATCACGACCCTGAACCTTGAATGCCACCAGGCTTCCTGCCCGATACTTCAAGATCATGCTGAGGGTGCGCGAGGCCAGATTCCCCAGCCCATTGGCCAGGTCCGCGTTGAGTCGGTCCATGAATCCCTCGAAGGAAAAACTGCGGTCGTGGCCGACCTGCATGTCGCGCATGAAGTAGAAGCGCAGGGCATCGTTGCCGAATTTCAGCAGGGTGTCGGGACGCACTACGTTGCCCTTGCTCTTGCTCATTTTGTCGTCGCCCATGAGCCACCAGCCGTGGGCCAGGATGGTTTTCGGCAATTCGAGGCCCATGGCCATGAGAAACGCGGGCCAGTAGACCGCGTGAAAGCGCAGGATGTCCTTGCCGACAATCTGCAAATCCGGTGGCCAGGCGCCCCCTTGCTCACCGCCTGGAGCACCGGTCAGATAATTCAGCAGGGCGTCAAACCACACGTAGATGACGTGCGCCTCGTCGCCCGGCACGGGAATGCCCCATTGGATGCTGGTGCGGCTGATGCTCAGATCCAGGAGGCCGCCTTCCACAAAGCGCTTCACCTCGTTGAATCGGAAGTCCGGCTGCACGAAGTCGGGATGGGCGGCGAAGTAATCCAATAAGGGTTTTTCGTATTTTGAAAGGCGGAAGTTGTAGGTCTCTTCTTCCAGCTCCACAAGTTGATGGGCGAGGCCCTGCGCCTGCAATTCCTTGGCCTGCATTTCGGTGACAAAGGCTTCGTCGCTAATGGAGTAGAGCCCTTTGTAGGTGGACTTGTAGATGTCTCCACTGTCGAGCAATTGTTTGAACCGCGCCTGGACGAGTTCACGATGATCCGCGTCCGTGGTGCGGATAAAGCGGAAGTGCGTCATGTCCATGCGCTGCCATAGGTCGGTATAGTTGGCGACCACTTCATCCGCGAGCTGTTTGGGTGTGATGCCCCGGACCGCCGCGGCCTTTTCCACCTTCTGACCGTGTTCGTCGGTGCCCGTAAGAAAATGGACTTCCTCGCCCATCATGCGGTGGAACCGGGCGATGACATCAGCCAGTACGGTCGTGTAGGTGTGCCCGATATGGGGCCGGTCGTTCACGTAGTAGATGGGCGTGGTGAGGTAGAAGGGCTTGGGCACTCAGGACTCCGAGCCTTCCAGTCTACCGGTGCGAGGTATGAGGTGGTGAGGTTCAATAAGGTGGCGGCCAAAGGCCGCATCACCTAGCGCGCCAAAGGCGCGCCCCTCATACCTCGTACCTCAAAACCTCACCCCTCAAGGACCGTCGCTTTGATGATGCGGTCATCCGAACGGATGGCTTTCACCACGGCGAAATCTTCGGTCTTGCCAAACACCGTGTGGACACCGTCGAGGTGACTAGGAGCCTCGCCATTGCAAATGAAGAACTGGCTGCCGCCCGTGTCCTTGCCCGCATGGGCCATGGAGAGGAACCCAAGCGCATGTTTGTGCGGGTTTCCAGCGGTCTCGCACTTGATCTTGTAGCCGGGGCCGCCCGTGCCGGGAGTCCCACGGGAACCTTCACGGGTGTTGGGGCAGCCGCCTTGGATCACGAAATTGGGGATAACGCGGTGAAAGGCCAACCCGTCGTAGTAGCCCTCGGTCACAAGTTTTTTGAAATTCGCAACGGTGCCAGGGGCCTCGTTGTCGAAGAGTTCGAGGTTGATATCGCCTTTGTCGGTCTGCATCAGTACGCGGGTCATGGCCACTCCTTAGGTCAATCGTCCAGAATAAAGCGAACCGTGGTTGGAGACATCATGAAATTCCGAAATGTGGCCTGGCTGCTGACAGCCGCCCTTGTATTGCAAGCCAGAGAAGATCCACCCAGGAAAGCCAACGAAATTCAAGTAGGTGGTCTACTCTACGCTTTTCATCTCGACAAGGTGGAAGTGGGCTCGACCACTGGAAATTATAAGAAATCGCAGCGTCTGTTCCGCCTCAATGGGCACCTAGTCCCCACCTCCGGCAACGCCATCCTGTTGGAGCTCACTGCTTATGAAAATGGGCATATCTATACGCTCAAAATGACGCGCCATCAGACTGTGGGTCCAAGTGAGGATGCCTTCGCGGCGACCTTGAAAACCAAGGTCGAGGTTCTCCAGTTCCATCCGGAGCCCGGGGGCTCCCTGCGCCTACGTTTGTCCGGCCCGCTCGCCGCAACGCTGAAAGATGGCGGAGCCATGACCACCTGGAACGGCGAGATTCTCGCGAGCCTTGATGGCGTAGGCCAGTAGTCATTTTCTGATCCCGCGCATCCTTCCCCACTTTTGACGCAAACGGTCTGGGGCTACAGCGAATTACGCGGCCGTATCGAACTAAACAGAAAAGCACTGGTTATTTCTTAACGGCCGCTAACATTGAAGGCTGGAGATTGACCATGAAGAAAGTGCTTCAAGTTGCCTGTGGGTCGGGACTTATTTTGGTGGCCACGGTGGGATGCCATCGGCCCGTCAGAAGTTCTTCGAGAGGCTGGTTCACCAAAGCCAAACCCGCTGCCACCGCAGTGGTGCCCGGTGGGACCCTGACCTTGGCCTTCACGCGAAAAATCCACGGCACCCTCGAGTTGTCGTTAGATGGCACCCGGATCCCAGTTAAGCAGGTTGTCAAAGGCGGCAAGACCCTGGTGGTGAAGGGCGTTCCTGAAGGCCGCCATCGTTACTTCATCCAGAGCCCTCGGGACGCCTTTGGTCCCGATCAGGCTGAGTTGGATATGAGCGCCACCAAGGGCGTCTACTATGTGGTGTTCGCCCAACGTTTTGATGCGGAACTTTATGGCAAATCCGAACCTACACCGCTTGCAGAAGGCATGGCTGGCGTGAGTGCCGAATTGCGATAGCGACGTGACGGTCATCGCTCAAGCCCGCCTGCGGGATCGTGTCCTGAGTGGCCACGGAACGCTGATGAATCAGTGCCTGGAAGCGGGCCTTCCGGTGGCCTCCAGTTGCTCCGGTCGCGGCGCTTGCGCCCGCTGTGCGGTGGCCGTACTCCAAGGCATGGAGGCCCTTTCCAGACCCGGCACCCATGAACTTCTCGTCCTGGTGCGCAATGGATACCGCGACCACGTTCGTCTGAGCTGCCAGTGCCGCGTGATGGACCGCCATGCAGACGTGCGCATCACCACGGGCTACTGGTGAAACCTTCGATGAGACATGTGTCGAGACGACGAATCTGGAGCGCGGGAGCGATCGGCGCCTTTGTGCTTTGGGCGGGCTTTACGGCCTATAAATCCCACGCGGTGGCCACCGAGCTCATGGCGCCGCCCTTCTACCACCCGCAACCCTTGGACCGAGTGAATGCTACCTTCGCGGCTCTGGCGACTGGCGATGGCGTTGATCCCGGCGGCACTTGGACGGGGACTGAAGTTGAAGGCCTACAACTCTGGACCCTGAGGCGCGACCAGCCATCCAAGGGCATCGTCCTTCTCCTCCACGGATTTGGCGATGACCGCTGGGGCACCAGCCCTGCGCTAAAGTGGTTCCCCCATTTGGACGCGGCCATTTTCACCTACCGTCGTCGGGATGATGCGATGCGGGCGGGCCGTAGTATTCCCCCCGTGACTTTTGGTGCGGTGGAATCCGTTGAAGTAGTTGAGATGGTGCACCACCTCGAAACCCTGGGATGGCAGCGCCAACAAATCCTTTTGATGGGCCGCAGTCTGGGCGCCTCCATGGGATTGTTGGCCATCGGAAAACTGGAAGCAGAAGGCAAAGGCGCGCTCGGTGGATTGATTTGGGAGGGCGCGCCCGCTAGCTCCCGGAGTTTTGGCGAGGCCCTAGTGCGTGGCCCCAAAGATCGCCTGTGGCATCCCCTTGTGGCGCCCCTTGCGGGTCGCTTAGGGGCCGCCTGGGCCGCCCGAAATGCCGGGTATCGGGAAAGTGATACGAATGTGCTCGAACAATTTGATGGCCGCACTCTGAAAACGCCGGGCCTCTGTTTCCTTGCCACCGAAGACCGACTAGCTTCACCCCAGGCCCAGCGGAAAATGGCCGATCATTTCAGCACCATCCGGTTGCTCGAAATTCCCACCTGGCATCTCAACTGCTCCACAGTGCTGGGGGCGAGTTACGCCCAAGCCATACAAAATTTCAGCGACGATGTTTTGGATCCCGCGAATCGTACCCCGTCGCGATCAAAAAGATAGTTCACTACAGAGACAACAGAGGGCACAGAGAACTGCGGATTAAGGACCGACAATGAAAAGGGCCTCCAAAGAGGCCCCTTTCAGATGCCGTTTCTGCCCTACTGATCAGCCATGATCTTGGCGACGAGTTTGGGAGCCATCAGCTTGATGATGGGCTCGAAAACTTGGCTCACCATGGTCTGGTCGTACTGAATTTCACCACCCGTGCCGGCCACTTTCACGCCCACATTGCTGACTTTGCTATCGTCACCCGCAGCGCCAATGATCTCGCCGGATTCGACATCAATCACGCGGGCATCCAGGCGGCCGGAGAATTCGGCCTTGCCGATTTTCACGTCCCCAGCCACCGCGCCCAAGGCATGGTTGCCTGTTAGCTGGCCCACACCCCAGCCCGTGAGCCCGCCCGTGCTAAAGCCGCTCTTCTTGAACGCAAAACGGGTGATCTTTCCGGTGATCATGTATTTCACGCCCAACAGCTTGCCCAATTTCACGGCGGTGGCAGGGTCCACATCGCCGCTCTGACCAAGGTTTTGCTCGGCGCGGATCTTGTCGAGGGCTTCGCGGTCAATGAGCCGGATCTTGCCAGCGCCCACTTCGGCGAGCTCCGTTACGAACAGATCCTGGATCACGCTGGCCGTGCGGGATTCGCTATTGTGGTTATCGCCCCACCAATTCCAGCCTTCATAAGCATTTTTGGCCGCAGGGAATTCGAGCACCGCCACCCTGGGCCGCTTGGATTTTTCCACTTGGGCGTGGGCAGGTAGGGCCAAGCCTAGCAAAACGGCTGAGGCGATGAAGAGGTTTCGAATGCGCATGGTATTTCTCCTACTGAAATTGGTTACTCGGAATCGTCGTCAATGAGCTTGCTACGGAGTTCTTTGCCAAGTTTGAAATACACGACGCGCTTGGGCGGAACTTGAATGCTGTCACCACTCCTTGGGTTCCTGCCGATTCTCGCCCGGCGATCCCGCAGGCGGAAACTCCCGAATCCACGCAACTCCACGCCATCACCCGCGCGAAGGGCCGCCACAATGCTGTCCAGAAAGACATTGATCAACAGATCAGCATCTTTCTTGCCGAGATCCAGGCGCTCCATCAAATGTTTGGATAGATCAGCCTTAGTGAGGGTTTCCATCGGATCCATGGGATCTCCGCCGGGTTTGCTTGAAGAGGGTGCTCACCATCATCGCCCAGTCTAGGGTTCGGTCAAGCCTTAGCCGTATCAAAAGAAAAGGGGGCCCAGGGCCCCCTAGTCAGGAAATGGGCAATCTCAACTCATGATCCAGTCGAGAAGGAACCGCGGGCCCTCGCCACTGGCGCCGTAGGGCCGGAAATCGCGCGCCTTCGAAGACCAGCCAGCGCTGAGATCCACGTGAGCCCAGGAAGGCTGATCCACGAACTCTGACAGGAAAAGGCCCGCCGTGATGCTCCCCCCCCAGCGGATGCCCGTGATGTTCTTGAGATCGGCCAGGGGGCTGCGCAACTGCTCGCGGTACTCCTCAACCAAAGGGAGCTGCCAGAGATGTTCGCCGGTGGCATTGCCCGCGTCCAAAAGTCGCTCGATGAGCTTTTGATCTGTGCCCATCACAGCGTTCACACCATCGCCCATGGCCACCAGGGCCGCGCCGGTCAGCGTCGCCAGATCCACAATGTGATCGGGTTTCATTTCGCAGGCCCAATGCAGGAGATCCGCCAGCACGAGCCGACCTTCAGCGTCGGTGTTGAGGACTTCAATCGTTTTGCCACTGCGGCTGCGAAGCACATCGCCGGGCTTGTAGCTGGTGCCCGAGGGCATATTTTCCACGAGGCCCATGAGTCCGGTGACCTTCACGGGGGCATCCAACTGGGCACAGGCCACCAAGGTAGCCATAACGATGGCAGCGCCGGTCATGTCGTCTTTCATGGTCTCCATGCTGGAAGCGTCTTTAAGGGAGAGTCCGCCGGAATCGAAACAAACACCCTTGCCCACCAGAACGATATGTTTTTTTGCTTTTTCCTTAGGTGTGTATTCAAGCTTCACAACGCGAGGGCCCCGGGCCGAACCCGCACCCACACCCAGGACACAGTTGAAATTGCCCTTCTCCAAAGCCGACACATCCAGCACCTCACAGTGCAATTTGTGATGCTTGGCGAGCTTTACGGCCTCGGCAGCAAAAACCT
>JAYVXV010000049.1:0-8440 GCA_043784905.1 Holophagaceae bacterium
ACAACCACGGCCTGACCGGGTTTGGCAACGGCGTGGCGCCCGTCATCCAGCCAAAGGTCAGCGCCGGAGATGATCTGGGTGAAGGGAGGCGGAGGGGGCAGAAGCATGAGGTCCTCATGGGTATGGGTTCCCTTAGCCTAAGCCGTTGTCGCAAAATCGCTTTAGTCATTACGTTGGCGGTCCGGCATAAGGGGCCGTAACAAAATAACCAGAAAAGGGTTATTTCGTAACGGCCCCTAAACGAAGAAAGAGGGCCGAAGCCCTCTTCTCGCACCCTGCGCTGTTTCGATCAGTTGGTGTAGTAACCCACGATCTCCGCATTTTGAAGATGAAGGGTGCCGCTGGCGGAGAGTTGGCCCCAGCCGATGTCGAGCCCTTCGCCACCGGGAATTCTCAACCCGCCCGTTAGAGAAAAGGGAAAGACCTGGTTGCTGACCCCAAGGCTGTTGTGAAGGGTCCGGCTCATCAGGGTGGCCACCCAGAGGGCGTTGTTTGACACGAAGAGAGTGAGCAGGACGTCCTGGCCTGCGCCGCCATAGGTCTGGAAATTCACGTCGGTCACCACGAGCACCTTGCCGACGGGGACCTTGAAGGCACCATTCCCAAATTGAGGCGTGTTCGTACCATTCTGGTAGACGGACCAGGACATGGTTGGGTTTCCATTGGATGAAAAGGGCAGCGTGTTTGAGCCGCTGATCACCACCATGTTGGCGCTGGGGACGTTGAGGTGGGTGGTGGTCTGGGCGTGGCTCGCCGGGGCGAAAGCCAACAACAGGGCGGTAGCGAGGGCGATGCGTTTGATCATGAAATTCTCCGTTGGGGTGAAACCCAAGGTAAACGAATAGGTCAGTACCTCACTGGACCACTTCCCACATTTGCCAATGGACCAGTTGGAATGAACACCGCTGCGCTCACTCAATCTCGATGTATGGAATATTTCTAACAACGGCTAACTTGGGATAAGGGAGTCGTTATGTTCCAGCCAGATTTTTTGAAGCAGGTGCGCGCGCAGATGGAGGTCATCGAAGACCCCACCAAGTTGCGTCAACCGCGCTTTGAAACGAGTTCGGGCATTCCCCTGAAAAACAATTACAACCCCTCAGATCTTGATGGGCATGACGTCTTCAAGGATCTTGGCGCGCCGGGGAAATATCCATTCACTCGGTCTGTGCAAGCTACGGGCTATCGCGGACGACTGTGGACCATGCGCCAGTACGCGGGCTTCGCTACCGCCGAGGAGAGCAACGCCCGCTACCGCTACCTGTTAGCGCAAGGCACCACGGGCCTTTCCGTGGCTTTTGATCTGCCTACCCAAATCGGCATGGACCCCGATCATGCCATGGCGCTGGGCGAAGTCGGCAAGGTGGGCGTCTCCATCGCCAGCATTCATGACGTGCGCACGCTATTCCGCGACATTCCGTTGGACAAAGTCACCACGAGCATGACCATCAACGCACCCGCGTCTGTGCTGCTGGCGCTCTATTTGGCGGTGGCAGAAGAGCAGGGTGTGAGTTGGGACAAAGTGGGTGGCACGATCCAGAACGACATCCTTAAGGAGTACATGGCTCGGGGTACTTATATTTTTCCTCCTCGTCCTTCGCTAAGGCTCATCACGGATATATTTTCGTTCTGTGGGGATCATGTTCCAAATTGGAACACCATTTCCATTTCGGGATATCACATCCGCGAAGCAGGCTGCACGGCGGCTCAGGAGATCGCTTTTACGCTTGGTGATGGGATAGCTTACGTGCAGGCCGCGCTCGACGCTGGCTTGAAGCTGGAATCTTTTGCGCCACGCTTATCTTTTTTCTTCAACAGCCACAACGAGTTTTTCGAGGAGGTCGCAAAGTTCCGTGCGGCGCGCCGATTGTGGGCTCGCATCATGAAGACTAGGTTCAAATGCGAGGATCCAAAATCTCAAATGCTGCGCTTTCACACGCAAACTGCGGGCTCCACGCTCACGGCCCAACAGCCCGATAACAACATCGTGCGCACCACGGTCCAAGCCATGGCGGCGGTATGCGGAGGGACTCAATCGCTGCATACGAATTCACGGGATGAAGCGCTGTCGCTGCCCACGGAAACATCTGCCCGTATCGCATTGCGCACTCAGCAGATCCTGGCCTTTGAATCGAAGATCGCTGACGTGGTGGATCCCTTCGCGGGAAGCTATTACGTGGAAAGCCTGACGAATGAATTGGAGCAGCGGGCCGAGGCCTTGATCGCGAAGGTGGACGAGTTGGGCGGCATGGTCAGTGCCATCGAGAAGGGTTTTCCCCAGCGCGAAATTCAGAACGCCGCGTACCGGCATCAGATGGATGTTCAAAAGGGTGAGCAGATCGTGGTGGGCGTGAATAAATTCACCTTGGAGCAAGAGGCCAAGCCCGACCTGCTGCGTGTGGATGAAGCCCTCGGCGCGATGCGCCGCAAACAGATTGCCGAGGTTCGCGCCAACCGTGACAACGGCGCCCTACGAATCCAGCTCGAAGCCTTGGGTACCGCCGCAAAAGGCCGTGACAACCTGATGCCGCACATTCTCGGCTGCGTCAAAGCTCAAGGCACGGTCGGCGAAATTTGCGATGTCATGCGGGAAGTATTTGGCGAGTACCAGGAGAGACTGGTGCTTTAGCAGGTGCGAGGTTTGAGGTTTGAGGTACGAGGATGCATGATGGAATCTTTCGTCCTCAACCCTCATCTCCTCATCCCTCACACCTCATACCTCACCCCTCACCACCTCATACCTCGAATCCTAAATGAGCCCCGACGTCCGCCGCCCCATTGACCGCCTGCTACTTTTCTCCGCCTTGCTGCTCATGGTGGTGGGGATGGTCTGGATCTATTCGGCCTCGGCGCTAAAGGGAGACCTGGGCCACGCGGCGGCCACGGCTTACCTAGTTCGGCAAATGGTCGGCGGCGCTATCGGCGTGTCGCTGATGCTGGCGTTATCGCAGGTGGAGCTGGCGACCCTGCGGGACAACCCGAGGGTTTTACAGATTCTCTACGGGCTCACGGTGATCCTTTTGATCGCGGTCTTCTTCTTTCCCGGCGCCAACCACGCCCATCGCTGGATTCAGATTGCAGGCCAGAGTTTTCAGCCGTCAGAAGTCGTCAAACCCCTCTCGGTGCTTATTGTTTCCTGGTGGATGGTGCGCCACGCGGATGCCTGGGACCATCGCCAGAATTCAATTCCCAAGCTACTCATCCTCTTAGGCATTTTGATCGTGCCGCTGGCGCTGATCCTGAAAGAACCAGATTTCGGAACAACCTTTTTGATTATTTTCGTGGCCATGCTCCTGATTTTTTTGGGCGGCGCGCCCAAATGGATTTTCGTGGTGGCGACACCCGTGCTGCTGCTCGTCGGCGCAGCCTTCGTGTGGTTTGAGCCCTATCGCCGGGCTCGGGTGTTGAGCTTTCTGAATCCCGAAGCGGACCCGCTTGGGAAAGGTCATCAAGCCTTACAGAGCCTCATCGCGGTGGGGAATGGCGGGCTCACGGGCGTGGGGCTGGGCGCGTCCATGCAGAAGCTGCATTACCTTCCCGAAGCTCACACAGATTTCATCTACGCGGTTATCGGCGAGGAGACCGGACTCATCGGAACCATCATCGTACTGGCGCTTTTTGTGGTCATTTTGTGGCGCGGCTATCGGGTGGCCCGCACCGTGCGCGACAGTTATCTCAAGCTATGCGCCATGGGCCTCACCCTGTTGCTGGTGGTGCAGGCTCTCATGAACATCAGTGTCGTGCTCAGCATCGCGCCCAACAAGGGGATCCCGCTGCCCTTCATCTCCTACGGCGGTACGAGCCTGATCATCAGCCTGGTGTGCCTGGGCTTGCTGCTGAGCATATCGAAGGAAGCGGGAGCCTGATCCGAAGCCATCAGTCGCTAATCGGGACCATGTTGCCCGTTGGACCACATTGGGTATGATGGATTCAGGAGATTGGATCATGCCCACGCCCGCCCTTGTCTTCCAGACCGACGCCCGCCGACGCACGACGATGCCCGTCGTCATACCACCTAACGAAACCTTCACCGTTGAGCCCCTTGCGGATGGCACTTTCCGTTTGGTGCCCATGACGATAATCCCAAGCCACCAGCTTTGGGCGTGGCGTCCCGAGGTTCAGGAGGCCGTAGAGAAGGCGCTACAAGAGCCTGGTATCAGTTTGGACAGTCCTGAGGGTCAGGAGTTCATGCGGAAGCTCGCGAAATGAGATTGGACATTCGTCCGTCGTTTCTCGTATCCGCGCTCCAACAAACCGCCCCCGTACAGAAAGGGGTTCGGAAGATGGTGGAGATTGTTGCCCTGTTGAGTTTTGGTGAGCTGTTAAACCATGAAGGTGTCCACCTGGAGAAGAACAAGGGATTGGTTACCCGTGATGGAAAGCCTCAATACACCCTTCGGGTAACAAGGTCCGCCCGCGCCATCGCCACCGTGGAAGGAGATTGCCTCGTGCTGCTCTTTGTAGAGGCCGACCACGAAAAGGCGTATCACTGAGATCCTGCCGATCAGCCCAACTTCAACGGCTCGTCTTCGTCTTCGTCCACGATTCGGAGATTCGGCCCGGCGCTGAGCAGCACGGCGTCTTCGTAGATATTCCGTAATTTCGGTTCGAACTTTTCCGCTTGTTGGATGCGCGGGTCCTCGGCCAGTTCCACCTTTAGACGTTCTAAACCATGGATCACAGTGGGTTCACGCCCCAAGATTCCCGCCAGTAATTTTTGGGGATTGAGAACGTCTTTCGCAGATATCCGCGTGGTGATGTGCAGGGCGTCCTCGGACCAAAAGACTGAGACGACCGCAGGCCTCACCTCAATGCGCTTCACCAATTTCTGGCCGCCCTCTTTGCCCTTTTTTTCGATGCAGAAACTAGTTGATGCAGCGAAGGCCGCAAGTTTGGATTCCGCTTCCCCGCGCCAGTCCCCAGGACAAGGCCAGCGCCATTCGGCAAGCCGCGAGAGTTCCAGCACCGGCGTGGCATAGGCGGGCAGGGCTTTGCATCCATGAAAAGAAAGTCCTTCCTCAGCCGCCCGATTGAGCCTCGCCAGGAGATCCTCTTCAGATGCTTTCGGAACGGGACTCAACTCCGCATCGGCCCACTCCGATCGGCCCGGAATGCCGATGGGTAGCGGGTGTCCAAGGGACACGAGAGGCCTCGGCGTTTTCTCAAGACTCATGGCCGGGGTCAGGTCAGCCGTTCGGAGCACTTTCGTCAAAAGAGAAAGAAATTGCGCTGGATTCAAATGAGCAAGCGCTGGGCCTCTGTCAAATCGCAAGCGCAAAAGACCACGCTCAGCGTCTAGTCTTTCGTGGGCGCCTCGGCGATCTCGAGCCCGTTCGGCGGCAACCCCCAAGCGGATAGCCAGCTGTTTGAGCTTGGGCGGATGGACACCTTTTGGCATCCGATGCTGGCGCAATCGCGCTTGGGCAGCTTCGGCGTTGCCCTCTTTTTCAAGACCTGGGATCAGCGCGATGGCGCCGTCCCAGTCGGGTTCTGGGGCACCAAGCAGGCGCTCGAAACATTGGAGGGCGGAAGGGGGCGGATGACTCACTGATTCAGCATAGCCGTGGGGTTTCGATTGCTGATGTTCGATTCCAGGCTTTCCAAGAATCCACCCTTGTGTTGAACTGAAAGATCAACTCCGAGGCGCTTGAGTGCGCTTCGCCGACGCACGAGGGCGCCAATGAGCGAGAAAAAGAAGTACGTGGTCTATCTGCCCAAGACGGATTTCCCCATGAAGGCAGATCTTCCGCAGCGGGAACCCAAGCGGTTGGAGAAGTGGAAGGCGGAGGCTCTGTATCAGCGCGTGGAAGCCAAGCGCCGCGCCGATAACGCCGCCGGAAAAGGCAAGGGCCGCGCGGTGCTGCACGATGGCCCGCCCTACGCCAACGGTGCGATTCACATCGGCCACGCCCTGAACAAAATCTTGAAAGATGTGGTCGTAAAGACTCGCTGGATGGAGGGCTATGAGTCGCCCTACATACCGGGATGGGATTGCCATGGGCTGCCCATTGAGCACGCGGTGGAAAAAGATTTGGGGCCCAAGCGCCGCGAGTTGTCGCGCTCGCAATTCCTCGAAAAATGCCGCGCCTTTGCTGCCAAGTGGATCGAAACCCAGAGCGCGGCTTTTCAGCGCCTCGGAATTCTCGGCGCCTGGGATGAGCCCTACCTCACCATGGCGCCCAAGTATGAAGCCGCCGTGGTGCGGCAGATGGGCCAGCTCTTCGCGCATGGCGCGGTGACGAGAAAACTAAAAGTCGTGCATTGGAGTTACGGTGCGCGAACCGCCCTTGCCGAAGCGGAGGTGGAGTATGCAGATCGAGATAGCCCGGCCATCACCGTGGCCTTTCCGGTGGACGACAAAGAAGCGCTTCGGATGGAATTACCGACGCCGCTCTACCTGCCCATCTGGACCACGACACCCTGGACGCTACCCAGCAATCGCGCCATCTCCATGCATCCCGACCTGGAGTACACGGTGCTTGGCGCTGCTGGCAAACATTACGTGGTGGCCGTGCCGCTGGTGGAAGATTTTACCAAAAAACTCGGGCAGGAAACCCACACTCTATCCATTCGCAAGGGCAAAGAATTCCAAACGCTCGTAGCGCGCCATCCTTGGGTTGATCGTGCGAGCCCGGTGCTGCTGGGCGATCATGTCACCGCGGATACGGGCACGGGGCTGGTGCATACCGCACCGGATCACGGCGTGGACGACTTCAACATCGCCAGCCATCTCGGGCTTTTCCAATACGTTGGCCCGGATGGGAAGTTTCTGGAAGCCGTGAATGATGAAGACCTGTTCGGCAAAAACATTTTTGAAACGAATCCCATCGTCATCGAGAAGCTAAAAACGGTCGGCGCTCTGCTGCACCAAGACACGTTGCGCCACAGCTATCCCCATTGCTGGCGCACCAAGACGCCCATTCTTTTCCGCGCCACGGAGCAGTGGTTCATCACCATGGACACCGAGCTGAAAGGCGCTGAGAAGAGTCTGCGTGAGCTGGGACTCGAAGGCGTCGAAGGAACGGAATGGGTGCCCGCCATCGGCAAAAACCGCATTCACGCGATGATCTCAGGAAGGCCCGACTGGTGCATCAGCCGTCAGCGCGCCTGGGGCACGCCCATCACGGTGCTGCGCCATCTCGAAACCGGTGAGCCCTTGGTGCGCCCTGAATTTTTTGAGCGCGCCGCAACTGCCATCGAACAAGGCGGCATCGAAGCTTGGGCGGATATGAGCGTAGATGCGCTGGTGGCGGGCCTTGACATTGATGGAAGCCAGTACCAGAAAGAGACCGACATTCTCGACGTGTGGATTGATTCGGGCGTCAGCGCCGGCGTGGTGTGCGATACCCACTCGGAGCTTTCCCGCGCCGACTACGGCCATTTTATCTACCTCGAAGGCTCGGACCAGCATCGCGGCTGGTTCCATTCGAGCCTGCTTTTCAACCTGGCCGCCACGGGCAAGAAGCCCTATACGACCGTGGTCACCCACGGTTTCGTCATGGACGGCAAAGGCCAGAAAATGTCCAAGAGCCTGGGCAACGTGGTGTCCCCCGATGACGTGATGAAGACCCTTGGCGCGGACATTCTGCGGCTCTGGGCTTGCAGCGTGGACTACAGCGAGGATGTTCGCATCAGCAAGGAAATTCTGGATCGCAGCGCGGATGCATACCGTAAGATCCGCAATACCCTGCGCTTTCTGCTGGGCGCACTGGATGGATTTGATCCTGTAAGGGATGCCCTGCCCGAAAATGAGTGGGCACCACTGGATACGTGGGTCTGGGGTGCCTTTGGACGCCTCAGCGCCGAGGTCCGCGAGGCTTATCGAACCTTCGATTTCCACCGCGCCACTCAAGGCCTGCACGGTTTTTGTCAGCAGGAACTTTCCGGCCGATATTTTGAAATCATCAAAGATCGGCTCTACTGCGATGCGTTGGATTCCGAGCGCCGTCGCAGTTGCCGCAGCGTGAGTTTCAAACTCGTGGAGGGCCTTGCCATCCTGCTGGCTCCGGTGCTGAGTTTTACGGCGGACGAAGTGTGGGAGTATCTGCCCGGGGTTCGAGGCCATGTCTTCGAGCAGTGTTTTCCGAATGTCACGCCCCTCCCGGAGAGCGAGGCTTGGAGTGCGCTTTGGACCGTTCGAGAAGCCCTGCAATCAGCCATGGAGCCCCATCGTGCCGCCAAGACCATCGGCACCAGCCTGGATGCTTTCGTGCGCATCGGATTGCCAGAAGCCAACCATGTCGAATTGCGATCTTTGGGGGAAACCCTCGATGATCTTTTCGTCGTTTCGGGATTTGAATTCGTCGAGGCTTCAGAGTTGAACATCGAGGTCTCCCCGCACCCTGGCACCAAGTGCCCGCGCTGTTGGAACCATAAGGGTGGCCACGGCCCAGCGAATGCCACTGAGAATGCCGAAGGCCCGAGCGACGCGGATCTCTGC
>JAYVXV010000050.1:0-2545 GCA_043784905.1 Holophagaceae bacterium
ATGCGATCACCGGGCGCGGCCAATCTCTGGGCCACTTCAAGCGGGCTGAAGGTGCCTTTGAAAGCGGTAGGACAAATGAGCTTCATGCCTTCAGCACGACTTTTTTGCGGGCTCCTTCGGGGGCACGTTCGAGTTCCCGTAATCTTTTTTTCCAGATCCCCACATCGAGATCGGTACCGATGATCACGGCTACGGAATCTGCCGGGACGCCTTGGGGCGCCTGTGGTAACGGGGATACTTCCAGCCTTCCATCGGCCACCTGAAAAGCCCAGCGATCACTGCCATCGTGGCGAGGAGGCCATCCGGCGAAGGCGCAGACGCCTTTTGCGCGCAGCAGGTCGCCACCCGCGGGCGGGGCTTGGAAAAGGGCCTCAAGCGCACTGGGATCCACCGGGTGATCCCAGTGCAGGGTGATGGAACGAGCCTCGGCGTAACTTGGCCCTTCGACCTTTTCCCAGCCTTCGGGCAAGCCGCGCATATCACCCCGCCAAGGGTCCGGTGCATTCTGGGGCGTTTCGCCCAGCCGCGTTGGTACCAAAGAAACCTGGGGAAAAGCACGCCGGATTTCACTTTCCCAGGCCACGGCTTGAGCCGGATCCAGATCGGTTTTGCTAATAAAAATCAAGCTCGCCAGGGCCACTTGTCGGCGCAGCAGATCGCGGCTTTGCAAATGATCCACGGGGCCAAGGCAGGACACGATGGTGAGGCAACCCACCAGGCGAAGGCGTCCTTGCAACTGGGGGTCCAGCTCCAGGTCTAGCAGATCGGTTGGATCAGCAAGGCCGGTGGTTTCCATGACGACGCGATGGGGTCGAGATTCCGTCGGTTGGTCACACCAGGCTGCGAGCGCGGCCACCACGTCATCCCGCAAACTGCAACAGACGCACCCATTGATCAGGTTTTCAATGCCCGCCAATTGGGGCAGCTCCGCATTCACCAAGGCCCCGTCTACACTCACGGAACCGAATTCATTGATGAGGACGGCCACTCGGCGATGCTCCGCGATCTCGCGTTTGAGTAAGCGATTCATGACGGTGGTCTTGCCAGCGCCGAGCGGACCCGTGACGATGAGGACTTCTAACATTTCACAATCATGCATCCATCTCTCAATCATGCATCCATCCGACGCCGCTTATCTCGCTCTTGTTGGCTCCATCCGTGCCACAGCGAGAGCTTTGCGCTGGGGCCTCCCGGTGGCTTGGCGGATGCGTCTGGAAGCCACGGCCCCCGACCACCTGCGCCCAGGGTGGGTCTGGCTTCATGCGGTGAGTGTCGGCGAATTGCTGCTGGCGGAAGGCCTCGTTCGTAAACTTCGGAGTGCGGGCCATCGCATCCACCTCACCACCGGTACCCCTGCGGGTTTGAGCCTGCTCACCCAACGCCTCCCTGTTTGGGATGAAGGGAGCGGAAGCATCAGCGGCGGTGCTTTTCCGTTGGATGATTCCGCGGGGCTGAAATCCTTTTTCCTCCGTCCTCCAGCCGCCTTCATTGCCCTGGAAACAGAGCTTTGGCCGAATCTAATTCGAGAGCTGGAGCGGCGTGGGATTCCCCGCATTATCGTGAACGGTCGTCTCACGGAGCGCAGCGAAAAGCGGGGTGGGCCCTGGCTGCGGCGCGCTGCCTCTAGGCTTTCGCTGGTGGCTGCTCGGGATGAATCCTCAGCCACTGCATTTCGAAAGTTGGGGGCCCCTACTGTTTTTTTGGGCGGCAATCTCAAGGCAGATATGCCAACGCCTGAACCTTTGCCTAAGCATTGGGAATCCCTGCGACAAGCCTGGAAGGACGATCCCTTTCTCATCGCTGGCAGCACCTTAGAGGGGGAAGAAGCCCTCATTTTGGAGGTTTGGAGGCGCTTGAGAGTGGCCCATCCAACCCTAAAGCTGATCCTTGCACCAAGGCAGCCCCGGCGGTTTTTGGGGGTGGCTGAAATATTGGAAAAACAGAACCTCGCTTTTCATCGTGCTTCGGGGATCTGGCCGGATGAATCGGCTTGGTCTGCAATGGATGTTCTGTGCCTCGATACCTTGGGGGAACTGCCCGCAGCCTACGGGGAAGGCACCGTGGCCTTGGTGGGCGGCGGCTGGCGGGGCCAAGGTGGCCACAACCCCTTGGAGCCCGTACGCTGGGGCATCCCGACGGTCATCGGGCCTGGATACCGCAATTTCGAGGACTTGGTAGAGCCGCTGCGGAAAGCGGGGCTGGTGCAGGTGGTTGAAGAAGGAGATTTGGCTGGGGTGATTGAGACGGTGCTCCAGACTGCACCTCTCCGGGGATCGAACCCAAACGCTGGCACGGATCTTCCTAATAGCCTCGCAGGAGCTTTAGACAAAACTTGGGTTTTGGTGCAGCCTTTTCTCTCGGTGCCTGTGTAATCTTGCTCATTCCTTGCGGAGTCCTGTGATCATCCAAGCGCAACCGCCCCATGTCCTATTGGTTGACGACGATCCGGCGGTCCTCGGCATGGTGTCCGACGCGTTGAGTCACTTTAAGATCGAGGTCCATGCTTTTTCCGAAGGTGGCCCGGCCTTGGCGCTGTTGGAAGACC
>JAYVXV010000051.1:0-2533 GCA_043784905.1 Holophagaceae bacterium
GGCACGGGCATGGGCGAAAAGCTTCTGCGCCACTGCCTTTCCGGGGCCAAGGACCTGGGCTACAAAACCTGCTATCTGGAAACGCTGACGGGCATGGACGCCGCCATGCGCTTGTACGAAAAAGTCGGATTCCAAAAACTCTGCGCGCCCCTGGGCGCCACGGGCCACGGCGGCTGCGATCGCTGGTTCGCGAGGGAGCTGTGATCCTCGGCCTGGGCACGGACCTCTGCCCGCCTTCGCGGTGGCAGCATTTGATCGGGCGATTCGGCGCGGATAAATGCGCGCATAAATTTCTGCACGCCGATGAAGCGGCTTACCTGCTGGGCGGCAACCGGGACCGCTTGCCCGAACGATTGGCCGGGCGCTGGGCGCTGCGCGAAGCCTTCGGAAAGGCCCTGGGGACGGGCCTTTCGGGCTGGTCCTGGAAAGAGCTGCGCTACCTGAATGGACGGCTCTGGTCCGAAGGAAAACTGATCGGGCAGCTTCACGAACGCGGCATCACGCGGCTTCATGCTTCCGTGAGCCACGATGGCGACGTAGCCATGGCGTTTGTGGTCTTAGAGGGAACGGACTAAAGCCGATAACATGCAGCTTTGGCCCGAAGGGACCCGTCATGTTTGCATTCATTCGTATTCCAACGCTCACCGCAATGGGGATGGTGGGGGGAATAGCGGGGCCTGTCATGGCCCAAGCACCTCCGCCAGATGCCCAAAGCGTGCTTCATGTGTTGGATGCGATGCCTGCCCACACTCAGGGTTTCATTTATTTCCAGAACCCGATGATTGCGCAGATCAAGCTTCAGGGCGTGGCCAGTCGGATGGGGGAGCCGAACGAGGATCTCCTTACTGCTCTCGAAAAGCGCTTCGGCCTTGGATCTCTCCCCAACAATCACAGGGGTTTGGCTCTGGCCATCCTTTCCGATGAAAGCGTGGCCGGTGGCGTGTCCGAGGTATTGTTCGTGCCCGTTTCTGGTTTCAAGCCCTTGATGGAAACCCTAAAAGCGGTCAGCCCGGATGGGAAGCAATACACCTACAAAGCGAACGGGAAGACCTTTCTGGCGGCCGAGAAAGCAGGCTGGGCGTTGTTGGCCGAGTCCAAGGATGTTAAGGCTTTCAAGCTGGCGCTAAAGCCTGGACAAGGCGTCCGCTCCGAATTGGGAGGATGGGATTCCTGGCTCGGCGGTGGCGAAGTGTCGGGTATGTTGACGCCCCGTGGTCTGCTGGCAATCTCGCACCTTTACCAAAAAGAGATGCGCGAGACCCGCTCGAAATCCATGTCCAAACAAGGACAGGTAGACGCTTATGTCGAGCCCATTGAGACCTTTCTTGCACAAGCGGAACGGGAAGTGACCCATGTGGCGTTCCGCGCGGAAATGGACGAAGACGGCAATCTATCCCTTGCGGCGAAAGTGCGATTGACGCCATCAGGCCGGTGGGCGGGGCTCGGAAACCAAATCAGGAAAGTGGATGCCTATGGCCTTGAAGGGCTTCCCGGTGGTCCGTACGTAGCGGCTGGCGGCGGGAATCTCCCCTCAGAATGGTCTCGTCAATTGGGTAATCTCGGGATTGATGCCATGAACGCGCTGTTGATTTCCCATGGCGTCAGCGAAGCGGAATCGGTTGCTGTCAAAGCGGCGATGAATCGCAATATCGAGCACATCAAAGGGCTTTCCTTCCTCATGCCCGCAGACAAATTATCGCCGAGGCCGCCCGTGATGCGCTTTCGTGTGGACGATGTGCAGTCCTACCGTGATGACTTGGAGAAGCTTGTGGTTTCGATGAACGAATTGGCGGCAACCAAGAGCGCCAAGGCCATCAGTACCCTACGGAAAGGCCGCGTGGGTGGGTTCCCCGCCATTTCTGTGTCGCACGATTTCTCATCAATGACTACCAAGGTAGACGAGGATTTGGATGATGAAACCCCATCCAAGGCTCCCTTGCTTCAAAGCTATGTATTCCTGGATGGCCAGAGCTTAGTCTCCGGCCCCCTTCCACTGGAACAAATGGAGGCCTTGCTTCCCGTGGGAGCTGGATCTAACCCCATCTCCGAGGACGAAGGGATCCGAAAGAGCCAATCTTTTCTTCCGAAAGACGGCAGTCTGTACCTTTTTGTGAATCCCAAATCCATTCTTGAAATGCAGGACCAGGGCATGGATCACATGAAAGAAATGTTGCCCGAAGACCTGAAAGCCCGATGGCCTGTATCACCTGAAATTCCTGATGGTCTGCCCTTGGCCTTAGCCCTGACCTTTGCTCCGGACACTTGGAGCCTTGATGTCATCTTTCCTGCCACAGCCCAGGTGCTTCTTGGGGGCCAGCAGAAGAAATCCACCGAAATCCGCAATGCCCGAACGAAATTGATGCAGGAATATTTCAAAAGGCAGGAGGATTCCAAAAGGCAAGAGGGAAAGGATGGCCCCGCAACTAGGCACTGAGCCCGGATTTTGCAGTTGTCATTGTTCCAGGCCGCTTCAGGCCTCGGACATCAGGCCTCGTTGTCGTGGGTCGCTATCGCATGCATGTGTGCAAGATGG
>JAYVXV010000052.1:0-2520 GCA_043784905.1 Holophagaceae bacterium
GGCAGGGCGGCCTCGCTGCTGGCGGTGGAGAAGGCCGTCAGCGCCGGTTCCCGGATGGCCTTGATGAAGCTGAAGACATTAACGCGGCAGATCAGCATCACCGGCACGAAGACCAGGACGAAAAGGCAGATGAGCGCGAGATACAGGCTGCCCACCAACAACGAATATTGCTTCAGCAGATGGAAGACCGCGGGCCAGCCCTTGAGGATCGCGCCCGCGACTTCATGCCCCGCGGCCATCTCGCTCACGTTGAAGGCCATGGATCCAAAAACGCCCAAGGGCGTGAGCAGCATCACCATGTCCGTGTACTTGAACATGGTTTGCGCCACGCCATCGAAGAAGGCCAGCACCGGCTTGCCGCGATCCCCGACGTGGGTCAGCGCGATTCCAAACAGCGTGGCGAACACCACGACGGGCAGGATGTCGCCCTCCGCCGCGTGCTTCACCAGATTGGATGGGAACATATGCATGGCGATGTCCCAGCCGCTCTGGGCCTGGGCCAGCTTCACGGTGCCGTGGGCGGCGAGATTCAACGGCAGATTCGCGCCGGGCTTGATGAAATTGGCGATGGCCAGGCCGATGAACAGGGCGAGCGTGGTGACGATTTCGAAATAAAGCAGCGCCTTGCCCCCCATGCGCCCCACGGCCTTCATGTCGCCGGTTTGCGCGATGCCCACCACGATGGTGCTGAAGAGCAGGGGCACGATGAGCCCCTTGATGAGCGCAATGAAACCCTTGCTCAGAAAATGGAAGAGCTCCCACCACACCGGGTGCTGATCCTTCGGCAGGAAGCCCCCGAGCACTACGCCCATCAACAATCCGAAAAAGATCCACAGCGTGCTGGAGCGATACCAGGGTTTCTTGGTAGTCACATCATTCATTCAAGCCTCGGGGTGAAAAGGGAAGTGTCCCACAAGGCCTTCCATCGGGCGATAATCAGGAATGGAAATTCCGAAAACTTCCGACAAGGGCGGCTGGAACTGGGTGCTGCTGATCCTGATCCTCGCCGAGCGGGCCGTGGCTTGGGGCGCTTTTCCCTTGAACGATCAAACCCGAGAAATCATGTCTTGGGAAAAGCCGTTTTGGATCTGGTGGGGCTTGGCCTTGATGGTCATTGCGATGATCGCGCTGGTTCGGCGGCATCGTGCGGGCGGATGGTTGTCGGCGCTCTCTAGCTTGGTGCTTCTCGCCCGATGTTGTATTCCCTTGATGGGTGAAAAACCAGCCGCAGGCGCGGTAGTGGTGCTTATGGTGACCAGCGCGACCCTAACTTTCGCTTTCCTCTACGAGCAAAGTTATTGGCCCGTGTCTGAGGCGGATTAGCGCTCAAAAGAAAAGAACCCACAGATGAACACGGATGAAAACAGGTTTATACGGATTCGCGTTCAAATAGATAGAAACTCACCACCAAGGCACGAAGACACCAAGTTTCGGTTTGTCTTGCGTATCGGCCACGCCGATACCAAGAAGAAAACACGAAACTCCATCACCCATGATTCCGGACCGAAATTGCTTCGCGAGGCGCCTGATAATTAGGCGCCCGCGGGCCGAAGGCCCGCAGATTCAGGTGGCTAAGGCAGCGGATCACGCCAAGGCGCGAGGCCGTCGCCGGGTCGCCTGAATTACGTCCGCGAAGCTGGCACGGGACGGGTCTCTTCGTGCCCTTGGTGGTGGTGAGTTTTATCTTTTGATTGCAGCTTGGCATCACACAGATGAAAGCGCATCTGTGTGAATCTGCGAAATCTGTGGTTCCATTTTTTTTCGATCGCAACTCGATATTAGTTCGAGATCTCCGCGCTGTTTTTGGCGTTGCCGTTGGAGCCGCCCAGCACTAGCACTTTGTTGGCCGAGGGTCCAGACACGAGCAGGATCGCCGCGTGTTCTTCCCGCGCCGTGTTCATTCGTCCCACACTGGACCAGGTGTTGGCGACGGGATCGTAGATTTCGGCGCTGCCGCACGTGCGATAGACGTAGCTGTTCACATCCTTGCCGCCCACCACCAGTACGCGGCCATCGCTCGTCAACGTGGCGCTGTGGTAGTAGCGGGCCACTGCCATGGGGCCTGGAACCTGCGTGAAAGTTCCCGATGAAGGATTAAAGAGTTCGGCGATTTCCGTGTGGGCATCAAAGGCGCCGTTGCCGCCGGTGATGATGACCTTGCCGTTGTTGAGCAAGGTGGCGGTGTGCCAAAAGCGGGCGGTGGCCAAATTGCCCGTGGTGCGCGTAAAGGTCATGGCGACGGGATCAAAAAGCTCCGCCGTGGCCAGTTGGCGTTCGGTGCTGTTTTTGACGCCGCCTGTGATGAGGATTTTTCCGTCCTGAAGTTTGGTAGCCGTGAAGCCGGAACGCGCGTCGTTCATGCCGGTGGCCAGGGGCGTGAAGCTGTTGCTCGTCGGGTCGTATAGATCTGCTGAAGAAGTGGCATCCGTCGTATAGAAGTAGCCCGCGCCGCCCATCACTAATATTTTTCCTGCGTTGGGTCCGGTGGTGAGGAGGGCCGCCTGGTGCCCCGCGCCGCGA
>JAYVXV010000053.1:0-2516 GCA_043784905.1 Holophagaceae bacterium
TCGCTTCGCCTGGATCGGCTCCTTCAGCGGCGCCATCCCCATGTTCGCCGAGGGCTACGGGGCCTTCTTCCCCCATCTGGATGTGGATGCGAATCAACGTCTCCGCCTCTTCTGGATCGCCATCGGCACCGAGGACTTCCTGCTCGGCCCGAACCGCGAATTCAACGCGTGGCTCAAGTCGAAGGGTGTGTGGTTCACAGGAGTCGAAACCCCGGGGGCGCACGAATGGCCCGCCTGGCACCGGAACCTCGCCGCCTTCGCGCCTCTGCTCTTCAAGCCCACACCCAAATAAAACCGACTTGCCGCACCCCTTTCCCCTGATCGCTGCCTTTCGCAGCCGATCACCAACCCCCAACCCTCAAAGGAGCACCCATGAACCGTTCCATCGTCCGCTTAGCTTTTTCACTCCCCGCGCTGGTCGCCTGCCTGCCCGCGACTGCGCAGGCGGAGGTGTCCGTAAAGGCCACCGTCATGACGACCGATCAGATCATCGCCAGGCACATCGAAGCCAGGGGGGGCTTGGTTAAAATCAAAGCCATCCGGTCCCTGAGGTCTGTGGGCCGCATCAAAATCGGCCCCATGGTCCTGGATTTGAGCATTGAGAATCCGCGCGGCGCCTTTCGCAGCGATACCAGCATCCAGGGCATGACCAAGACCGAGGCCTTCGACGGCGTGCACGGCTGGGTCATCGATCCCTTCACGGGCAAGGGACCCACCGCTGAAGCCGAACCCATGAGCCGCGATCAACTCAAGCAGATGGACTTGCAGAAGGATTTCGACGGCCCGCTGGTGGAGTACCGGGCCAAGGGCCATCGAGTCGCCTTGGTGGGGATGGAACAGGTGAATGATGCCGAGGCATATGCTCTGCGAATTTTTTTGAAGAACGGCGACGAACTCATGTCCTTCATCGACGCGAAAACTTTCATGGAGATCAAGGCCAACAATAAGGCTGTATCCCAGGGCAAGGTGGTGGAAGTCGAAACCACACTTGGCGACTATCGCCCCGTGAACGGCGTGATGCTGCCCTTCTCGCTCGACCTCAGGCCCAAGGGCCAGTCCGAAGGCCTGATGATCCTCCTGGACAAAGTGGAAGCCAACACCCCCATGGATGATGTGCGCTTCAAGATGCCCGCGACCATAGCCACCGGGGCCAAGGGCTGAGCCTGGCGGTCCCTCAGCCCTTCCAGTCCATCCCCGCCCAAGCATTGGCGGTGCCGATTTCCGCGCCGCAAGCCTTGGCGTACAGGAAGAGTTGGAGCTTGTATGCCGTCAGCCATTTTAAGGGACCGTTCAGAATGGCCAGGCCCAAGGTCGTAATGTATACGGTGAATTCCATAAACTCAGTAAACACATCCGATCCTGCTTCGTAGCTATGGTTCAGCCTGGAGCCCGCCTTGAAAAATAGCTTCCTCAATCAGGACCAACGCTTGCGCAATGGGTGGTGGGCGCTTATCTTCATCACGCTGGTCGTCGCCACCGGATTTGGGTTAGGGTTCGCCATCCGAGGGCTTCAGCACCTGGGGGTCGCCAAGCGTTGGTTCGAGCCGGCGGCCTTCCTCATCACCCTGCTCGCCACCTGGGCCTGCACGGTGATCCGCAAGGAATCCCTCTCTAGCGTCGGATTCCAGCTGGACAAGCGATGGGTGCAGGAAATTGCTTGGGGCACATTGGTCGGCACGGGGGTGATGTTAACCGCCGCCGGGATGGTGTGGGCCGCTGGTGGGGTGCGCTTTGAACTGGACCCCGCCCGAAGCTTGACGACCCTCAGCTACGGCTTCTACATGTTCCTGTTCGTGGGGCTCTTCGAGGAAAACCTGTTCAGGGGCTTCCTCTTTCAACGGTTTCTGAATGGAATGGGCGTCTGGCCCACGCAGCTCGTGATGGCGCTCCTCTTTGCTTTCATTCATTGGGGGAACCCTGGCATGCACGGCGCCACCAAGGTCTGGGCCACGATCAACATCGCGCTGGCAGCGGTGTTCCTGGGCCTTGCCTATCTCCGCACGCGCAGCCTCGCCCTTCCCGTCGGCATCCACCTGGGTTGGAACTGGACCCAGGGCAATATCCTGGGCTTCGGCGTCAGCGGCAACGCCGAGCATGGCTGGATCCGCCCGCTCTTCCAGGGCAAGGCCGAATGGCTCACGGGAGGCACCTTCGGCCTAGAGGCCAGTGTCTGCGGGGTGGTGGCGGTACTCATCGGCATCGCCCTGCTTTGGCGATGGAAGGGTTCGACTGACCTTCCAGCCACGGTCCCGGATGCTCCCTCGTTGCATCCGGAATTAGCCTAAACCGAGCCCAACGCCTGCTGAATGCGGTCGCGCGTTTCCAGCACTAACGACGATGGATCAGCCCATAGGGCCGATCCATCGTCGCCATAACCCCATGAGTTCGCCGCGATGACTTTGTTGGGAAACAACAGCCCACCCGTTCATTACACGATCAATCCTCGTGGTTATCACGGCCTTTCCCGTGGCCCCGATCGGACTCGCCCTTTTCTCGATGTCCATTGTCGTGATGTT
>JAYVXV010000054.1:0-8321 GCA_043784905.1 Holophagaceae bacterium
GTGATCAAGAAAGCGGGCGAAGCCGGTCATCTCTTCGGCAGCGTTACCAACGCCGAAGTGGCCGAATTGCTCAAGGCCAAGGGCTTTGTGGTGGATCGCCACGCCATCACCGTGCCTCACGTCAAAGAAGTGGGCACCTACGTTGTTGAAGTGCGCCTCTACCAGGGCGTCATCGCCAAGCTGAACCTTGACGTGACCTCTACCGCCGAATAATTTTCCAACCGCGCCGTGCGGCTGGACCTTTGCCCTTCCAGAAACCCAGGGGCGGAAGCCTTCTGCGTTTTCTACTGACCTCTTTTAGGAGCACCTATGACCAAGACCACCACCAAGCCCGAAACCCTGGGCATCGCAGAGCTCGCCGCAAAGTTGGCGGAGAGCCATGACCTGACCAAGGCCAAAGCCAAGGCCGTCATTGACAGTCTGCGCGATGATGTCGTCGCCACCCTGCTGAGCAACCAGCGCGTGAACCTTTTCGGCCTCGGCACGTTTGAAGTGCGCGACACCAAGCCCAAGATGGGCCGCAACCCCAAGACCGGCGAAAAAATCAGCATCCCCGCGGGCCGTAAGGTCGTTTTCAAGGTCGCCAAGGGCTTGAAGGATCAAATGTAATTTTTAAGTTCTGGGACCTGAGTCCTGGGTCCTGAGTAGCGGCGCCTTTGGGCGCCGTTTTTATATTCATGCGGCCTAGGGCCGCCTCCAAATTGAACCTCAGCACCCAGGACTCAGGACTCTGCATTTACACTAGAACCTTCACCCGGAGCTTCCCCCATGTCCCTCGGTATTTTTCGAGTCCCCACGCCCATCAATGAGCCGGTGAAATCCTATGCGCCGGGGACCCCGGAGCGAGTGAGCTTGCAGGCAAAACTTAAGGAGATGAGTTCTAAAAAGATTGATATGCCCTTGGTCATCAATGGGCATCCAATCCACACGGGCACCAAGAAACAGTCGGTCATGCCGCACGATCACCAGCATGTACTGGGTGATTTCCACTTGGGCGGCGCCACCGAGGTCAAGCTGGCCATCCACGCGGCCATGCATGCCCACAAAGAATGGGCGGCGATGCCCTGGGAAGCTCGCGCGGCGATTTTCCTCAAGGCCGCCGATCTGCTGGCGGGGCCCTACCGCGACACCCTCAATGCCGCGACCATGTTGGGCCAAAGCAAGACCTGTCATCAGGCCGAGATTGATGCGGCCTGTGAGCTGATTGATTTCTTCCGCTTCAACGTGGCCTTTTATGAAAAGCTTTTGAAGGAGCAACCGGACTCGCAACCAGGCATGTGGAATCGGTTGGAGCATCGTCCCCTGGAAGGCTTTGTCTTCGCGGTGACGCCTTTCAATTTCACTTCCATCGCGGGGAATTTGCCCACGGCGCCTGCGCTTTGCGGCAACACGGTCATTTGGAAACCCGCATCTACCTCGGCCTACAGCGCGCACTTCATCATGGAAATTCTCAAGGCCGCAGGCCTGCCGGATGGCGTCATCAATCTGGTGTATGGCAACGGGCGTGACATCGGCGATCCCGTGCTGGCGGATAGCCATTTGGCGGGCATCCATTTCACGGGCTCCACGGGTGTCTTCAACAGCATGTGGAAGCACGTGGGCGCCAACATGGCCCACTATAAGGGCTACCCTCGCATCGTCGGCGAAACCGGCGGCAAGGATTTCATCCTGGCTCATCCGAGCGCCGACGTGAACGCACTGGTGACTGCCCTAGTGCGCGGCTCTTTTGAATACCAGGGCCAGAAATGCAGCGCCGCCAGTCGCGTTTATGTTCCGTCTAATCTTTGGCCGAAGGTCAAGGATGCCCTCGTGGCGCAGGTCGAGAGCCTCAAGATGGGCGACGTGTCGGACTTCAGTAACTTCATGGGTGCGGTCATTGACGCCAACTCCTTCAAGACGCAAAGAGACGCCATCGAAGGCGCCAAAGCATCGAGCGACGCGAGCATCCTTGTGGGCGGCCACTGCGACGATAAAACTGGCTACTTCGTGCGGCCCACGGTGATCGTCGCGAAAGATCCGAAATACAAGACCATGTGTGACGAATTGTTCGGCCCTGTCGTCACCGTGCACGTCTACGACGAGCATCATTGGGCGGACGTGCTGCACACCGTGGATCACACGAGCCCCTATGCCCTCACCGGCGCGGTCTTTAGTCAGGACCGCAAGGCCGTGCAGCAGGCCATTGACGGCCTTCGCAACGCTGCGGGCAACTTCTACATCAACGACAAGCCCACCGGCGCCGTTGTGGGCCAGCAGCCCTTCGGCGGCGCCCGCGCCAGCGGCACCAACGACAAAGCCGGTTCAATGCTGAATCTGTTGCGATGGATCAGTCCGCGCACCATCAAAGAGACTTTCGTGCCGCCGACGGACTATCGGTATCCGTTCATGGCGGAGTGATTTTCACTTTAATCGCCCCTCCGGGAGATCCGCCCTGGGCACGAAAATCGAGGCTCTGAGCCGCTTTCCATCGGGAGTGTGAAGCGTGCGTTTCAGGACGAAATCGAAGAGCAGGGGATTCGCTTTGAAGATTTCATTCAGGGCTTTCCGCTCGGATGGGGTGATCAATTTCATGGCCACCAGTTTTCGCGTCCAGATGACGAGATCAATGCCCGGCAAGGGGTAGTCGCTCCCGTTAATGAGCCGCGCTTGAAGGTCAGGACGTTCCAGAATTTCCAGTAGGGGCCCCGGCAGCCGATTCACTTGCGTGATGGCCGAGATGTCTCCGAAAAGCTGTCCTTCGTATTTCTTCTCCGCCATTAAGCGCAGGAAGAGAGAGAAATTCGTGGCCCTTTGCCCAGGATGATCCAGGTCCTCGTTGTCACCCAGGCTCGCGCAGTGGGCCATAATGATCTTCACTCCCAGATCCAGTGCCCGCCGGAATTTAAGGGGATTGCCCAGCTTTTGATCTTCGGTGGCCTTTACCGCTTTTTCCTCTCCAACATGGGTCAGCAGCACCATGTCTAATTCTTTCATGGTCCTGTAGAAAGTGTCGTGGTGAGGGTTTGCGGGATCAATCCCCTGGGCATTCGGTAACCATTTCACATAGCGGACACCCATTCCTGCAAAACGCCGTAGTGCTTCGCAGGCATCCTTGCGAACAGGGTTCACCGAGATCACTGGGACGAATAAGTCGGGATGGCGGCGGCTCACTTCGATCAAATAATCGTTGGGTATGTAAAACTCGCTGCGCAAAAGGTCAGGGCTTCCATCCGCGTGGTAGCGGTAATCGAAGGCCAACAGTTGCGCCCGCAGCGGCCGCTCGAAGGCGCCCGCCCTTTCCACCAATCGTGCTTCAAATTCCTGATCCAGGTGATCCCATTGCTTCACGCCGCCCGCCTGGGCGTAGAGCCTGGTTCTCAACCATTCCGTTGGATGGGACATCGTGAGTTTTTTGGGATTGACCCACGCCTGGGTGCCGCCCTTCCCCAGGCCCACGAGATGCACATGGGCGTCCAGGACCGATCCGGGTGGAAGGCCCCCAAAGGCTGCGTGGATCAACTTTTGGGCGTCCTGGCTCAGGGGCTTCGCGGAAGACCCCGCCGCCAAGGGGAGGGCCAAGAGCAGAAGGCTGAGCAGGGTGCGAAGGATGACCATGCCTCATTTCATCACGACACTTCACAAGGTGTCCCCTGGCCAAGCTTATGATCATCATCACGATGACGTTTTGAGACACTGTTAGCGATGATCCCGAGGTCCCCATGACCGACAAAAAAACCACGCCGCTCTTTCCCCTCCGCAAGGGTCGTCATTCGCGTCAGGCCCATGTGGATCTGCCGGAAGGTACATTCGAGGAAGAGCACGCTCGCCAAGGTTTTTTCGGGAAGACCACCCATCTCTATCGTCTACATCCCCCGACGAGCTGGACGCGCATCGAAGGACCTCTCACGCCGCACAGTTACGATTTGAACAACGTTTTCCCCGTTGATCCTGCGGTGGAGGGCGATGCCGAGGTGCAGCAGGCCCGCGCCGGAGCCCTGTTGGAGTCCCTGTTTGGGTCCGTAGAAATAAGTTTTTCGCCGGTCTGCATTCTTCATAACAGCGATGTGGCGCTGCATTATGTGGCACCGCAAACCATGGATTTTTTCTACCGCAACGCCGATGGCGACGACGTCTACTACATCCACGCGGGCGGCGGTAGTTTTGAAAGTGATTTCGGGAATCTCGACTACGACAGGGGAGACTACCTCGTCATCCCTAGGGGAACGACCTACCGTTTTCTGCCCGCCCAAGGTGAACAGCGCTACTTGCTCATTGAATCTTTTAGTGAAATCACGCTGCCCGATCGCGGGATGCTGGGGCCCAACGCGCTCTTTGATCCGGCCATGATTGATACACCGGAGCTGGCGGATTACGACGAGGCCAAGATCGGAATAGGCAGTGATCGTGAATGGGCGGTTCACATCAAGCGCGAAAATCAGATCACGAAAGTGTTCTATCCCTTCAATCCGCTCGACGCGGTGGGCTGGAAGGGTGACCTTTCGGTGTGGCGCATCAACGTGAAGGATATTCGTCCGGTAACGAGCCATCGCTACCACTTGCCGCCGAGCGTACACACCACCTTTCTCGGGCAGAACTTCGTCATCTGCTCTTTCTTGCCGCGCCCTTTCGAGGAAGAAGAAGGTGCCATGCGCGTGCCCTTTTTTCATCGCAACATTGATTTCGATGAAGTCCTGTTCTACTCGGACGGCCATTTTTTCAGCCGCGATGGCATCGGCAAAGGCATGGTCACCTGGCATCCCCAAGGCATCCACCACGGGCCGCACCCCAAGGCCATTCCGCTCAGTCGCACCAAGGACCGCACGGATGAAGTGGCGGTCATGGTGGACACCTTCCGTCCGCTCAAAGCCACGCCCGCAGCGGGCCTGGTGGAAAATCTAAACTACTGGGCGAGCTGGAAGTAGATACCGTCCTGAGTCCTGAGTTCTGGGGTTCATTAAGGATGCGGTCTATGGCCGCGTTAATCTTTTAGTGCGCCAAAGGCGCCGCCGCATTGCCTCAGGACTCAAGACTCAAGACTCAAGACCCAGAATCCAGGACTTCATCCATGCCCCTTGCTGCCCTCCAAAATTTTACCCATTGGCTCGATGAATTCGGGTGGGCGAAGGTCTACCACTTGACGCTGGTGCTGCTGATCGCGGCCCTTTTTTTGTGGGCGGTGAAAATCGTTGGCAAGGCTGTGCGGCGGGCCGTGGACCACAATCATCCCGACGTGACGATCGAGGCGGAACGTCGTGCCCGGACCTTGTCGGTGGTGCTGAGCAATGCAGCCCGGGTCATTGTGGTGGTTTTTTTGTTGTTGATGGTGCTCCAGGAATTCGGCCTCAACATAGCTCCTCTGATGGCGGGCGCGGGCATCGTCGGCGTGGCGCTCGGCTTCGGGGCTCAGTCACTTGTGAAGGATGTGATCGCGGGATTCTTCTTGCTCCTTGAGGATCAATTCGGTGTCGGTGATCTCATCAGCGTGGATGAAAAACATATCGGCATCGTCGAGCGCATGACCCTACGGATCACGCAACTGAGGGACACCGAAGGCCGCGCCCACTTTATTCCCAATGGATCCATCACCCGCGTGGTGGTGCTCAGCAAGGATTTTTCCAAGTCGCTGGTGGATGTGGAAGTGGGCTACGACGCGGATCTGGACCAGATCTTCGCATTGCTCGAAGCGATTGGCGTCGAGCTGCACAAGACTTATCCGGACTTGGTGATGGAACCCACGGACGTGCGGGGCGTGGAGAATTTCAGCAAGGATGGTTGCATCATCCGCACCCTCACCAAGAGCGCCCCCGCCAAACAATTTGAGGTGGCACGCCTCCTTCGTAAGCGCATCATCGAACGTTTCCGCGAAGAGGGCATCGCCAGCCCCATCCCCCAGCGGATTGTGCATACGCGCACGGGCGGTGAGGATACGGCCGTGGCCTCGACGGACTGATCAGGCTAGCAATCGAACTCCCACGAGACGCCACGCTTCACGTAGATCCTCACGCTGCAACGCGGCATGGATCGCGGCTTCTAATTCATGGACGGACTTGGGGTCTTCAGGGTGAGATTCCGGTGAACTGAAATCCGGCAGCTCGGCGGTGTTGGCGAGGCGGCCTAGATCATTGCCGCTAAGGATGTGGCTGGATTTTAGTACCTCGGGCAGGCGGTCGTAGCCGATGGGTTTGCCAGCGGGTTTGGCGACTTCAAATAGCGCATCTCCGAAAGCGCGGGTGTAGAAGGCGCCGCCATTGCGGCCCACGAGATCCATCTTTCGCGTATCGGGCACATCATTCGTCAGCAGGGCTTCCTGGATGTGAAAGCAAAGGATCTCGCCGATGAGCATGAGGCCCGATCCAGGTCCACTGCCCAGCTCCACGACCTGATGGAGTTTGCATTCCATCTGCACGGGGGCTTCCGCCACCAGCGCGGGTCTAACGAAGCTCGCGGGCAGGGGCGTGAAGCCACTCTTCACGAATTCATCCACGCCGTCTTCGTATTCCGCTGAGGTCACGTTCATCTGCTGCACCATGGCGTGGCTCACGGTGGCGATGACGAATTCTTGGGTGGCCACTACATTTTGGTAGGTGTGCTTGGTGCTGCCGTCGCGACCCCGGCGGTTGGGCGCGAAGGCCAGCATGGGTGGGTTGGAACCCAAGGCGTTGAAGAATGAAAACGGGGCGAGGTTGCGTACGCCGACATCGTTCACGGTGGACGCAAATGCGATGGGCCGTGGCGCGATGCTGCCCACCAACCAGGCATTGGTTTGGATGGGATTTAGGTCGGAGGCGAGGACGGTGCGAAGGCTCATGAATAAAGCTTAGGGGCCGTTAGGGAATAACCAGTACTTTTCCTGCGCCTTCAGCCAGGTTCTGCGTCTTCCGTGACCAGCTTGTTTTTATTCGCCTGCGGCAAAGCGGCGTCCGCCTTTATACACAGCGCCCCCCTTCATCACGAAAGACACCCGCTGCAAAGCCGTGATGTCCTTCAAGGGATCCTCCGGGGTGGCGATGATGTCGGCATAGGCGCCCTCCTTGAGCTCACCGAGGTTTCCGCTTTGACCCAGCAGCTTGGCCGCACGGCTGGTGGCAGCTTGGATGGCCTGCATGGGGGTCATGCCGCTGGCGGCGAGGAGGGCCAGTTCCTTGGCGGGGTTCTCGGTCCAGGCGTAGCCGCCCGCATCACTGCCGTTAGCGATGAACACACCTTTCTCTACACCACGCCGCACGGCCTTGGCCAGCATCGCGGGCATCTGTTTCCAGATACCGCCGCGGCCCTCGGCCACCCAGATGCCCACGTACATCGTCGGACACCACCAGGCGCCTTGCTTGATGGCGCGGTCCATCAAATCCTCGGTGAACCCACTGCCGTGCTCGATGGTGTCGAAGCCCGCGGAAAGGGCCGCATCAATGCCGTCCCAGGCCATGGCGTGGGCGGCGGTTTGTTTGCCGAGACGATGGGCTTCCTCCACAAAGGCCTTCAATTCCTCGGGCGTGAAATTGACCTTGCTCCGTAGACGTCCGTCCCCAGCCAGAAAATAGCCGCGATCCACGTAGACCTTGATCCAGTCGGCGCCGAACTTCACCTGCTCGCGTACCGCCTTGCGGATGGCATCCACGCCGTCCACAATCTGCACGCCTTCGGGCATTTTCAACTCCCAGGAGTATCCCGAGAGCGGATACATTCCTGTGGCGCTGAAGGCTCGGGTGGCGACGAACATCCGGGGTCCGGGGATGACGCCATTCTGGATGGCGAGCTTCAAGTCCACGTCGGCGTACATGGCGCCCTCGGTCTCGAGATCGCGGATCGTGGTGAAGCCATTCATGAGCGTCGTGCGGCAAGCGACAGAGGCCCGCAACGTGCGATAGGGGATGCTCTCTTTGAGTAGCTGCACGTCGTACTCTTCAGCCGTGATATCGCCCTGCAGCAGCACGTGGGTGTGGGCGTCAATGAGTCCAGGCAATACCGTGGACTGGGTGAGATCAATGACCTCAATATCTTTCGGCGCGTTGGTGGCCACGGTCTCCCACGCCCCTGCGGCCTCGATGCGCTCTCCCTTGATGAGAATGCCGACGTTATCCCGCACTTGGCCCTTCGCGCTGTCAATCATCCTGCCGGCATGGATGAGCTTGAAGGTTGGCTTGGGTGCCTGGGCGCCAAGCATAGATGCTAGGGCAAAACCGACTGAGAGCGCGCGCATGGGATCTCCGGGAGGTGGATAAGTTTAGGCGGTTAGTCCCCGGCTTCGCCGCTGGGACTTCCGCCGTAGAGATCGGGCAAGGCACCGCCCACTAATTCCGGCGGCATATTCGCCAGGCGTTCGGGCACGTGGACGACGGTATTCA
>JAYVXV010000055.1:0-2505 GCA_043784905.1 Holophagaceae bacterium
CATCAAAACCTCCCATGGACATGGAGAGTCCATGGGTGATGATGGGATCCCGCTCCAAGATCCCCATGATCTGCCGATGGCGGCTCCCTCCAATCCCTACGACATTTTCTGGGGCAATCTCCCAGAAAGGCACGGGGCTGGATTTGAGCGCGGCCACCTGGTCTAGGTGGGGTTTGCGCAGGCCCACGCCGACGCCAGTGAAGGAGCTCATGAGGAACCCTTGAACAAAGAGCCTGAATGAATAAAAGGGGGGAGACCGAGCCTCCCCCCTTCATTGTAATCGGTAGTCAGCTTACGACTTACTGCTTGCTGCCGCAGGAAGCTTTACCGCAGGAGGCATCTTTCTTATCTTTCATGTCTTTTTTCTTGTCGGCGCTGCAGGAGGCGTCTTTCTTGTCCTTCTTGCCCTTCATATCCTTACCGCACTTGCCGTCTTTCATGTCCTTACCGCACTTGTGCTCCTTGCCGCACTTGCCGTCTTTCATGTCCTTCCCACACTTGTGGTCTTTCAAGTCCTTGGCATCTTTTGCCTTCTTGTCGGCGCTGCAGCTGGCATCTTTGGCATCTTTCTTGTCCTTGTCGGCGCCACAACCCACTTCGAGGAGGGCTTTGTCCGAGTTGGACTTGGGGGAGGAGGCGGTGGCGCGGGGGGCGCCGGTGGTCGCCACAATCGCGCCTGCGGCGAAGAGGGTGGCGAGAGAGATGAGCTTGCGATTCATGGTTTGCTCCTTGCGGCTTTAGCCGCGGAGGACGCCCGGTATCGGGGTCCAGGTTGAAAATGGGGCCACTGAGGCAGTGGGTTACAGCTCTAGGGTGCTAGGTCGCCGATAAATGTGACGCTTGTCATTCGGATTGACAAGCGAGAAGTTTAGTTTTGGAGCGAAACGGAGTGGTGACGCGAATTACATAAGCCCCCATAATTAAGGAATCCCTGAGGGTAGGGATTGAGAAGGGCGGTTTCTTGGGCTGAGTGGTGAATCGAAGCGAATGCTTTCCCCTGCCCACAAATTACGGGATTGCTCTCTAGTGCCAATACGCTGAATTTCTGTGTTTAGATTGATGATTTTTGCGAGCAATATGCTCGCGTTCTGACAGGCTCTCCATGTCCAATTTCCGCCGCATCCTTCTTGGCCGACGACTGGCGAGCGAGGAAATCCATCACACCAAGATCAGCAACCCCATTGGGTTGGCGGTCTTTAGTTCCGACGCGCTGTCTTCGGTGGCCTACGGTACCCAGGCCATCATGGAGACCATCGGCATCGCGGCGCCAGCGGCTGGTTTGAGCGGTGCGATGGCATTGGGGGCGATGGGCTGGTCCTGGCCTGCGGCCTTAGGTATCACGGCCCTGCTATTCATCTTGATGTTCAGCTACAACCAGACCATCCACGCCTATCCCAGTGGCGGCGGGGCTTACCTGGTGGCCAAGGACAACTTGGGCGAGGTTGCCGCGCAAACGGCCGGTGCGTCGTTGCTCATTGACTACATCCTTACGGTGGCGGTGTCCGTAAGCGCGGGCATCTCCGCGGTGACTTCCGCATTCCCGGCCATGGAGGCCCATCGTGTGGCCATGGCTCTGTTGGTGATTGCCTTTATCGCCATGATGAATCTGCGGGGGGTGAAGGAAAGCGGCGCCTTTTTCGCAGTGCCGACCTACGGTTTCGTGGTTTGCATCCTAACTTTGGTGGGCATGGGCCTTTTCAAAGCCTGGACCCATAGCGACACGGAATTGATGGCCGTGGTGCAGCGTCAAATGCCGACTTTGAGTACTACGGGAAAGCTTGCGGGCATCTGGCTTTTCGCCCGGGCTTACGCTGCCGGGTGTACGGCCTTGACAGGAGTGGAAGCCATTTCAAACGGCGTGACCGCGTTCAAGGAACCCGTTTCGCACAATGCGGCGAAAACCATGCGTTGGATGGTGATCTTGTTGGCCATCATGTTTCTGGGCATCACCTACTTGTCCAACCACTACCAATTGGTGCGCTACCTTGGTACCGAGGAGACCCTGCTTTCCATGCTCACGAAGAAAGTCGTCGGGGGTGGTGAGCATGGGATGGGAAAAGTTTTCTACCTGGCAACCACAGGATTCACCATGGCGATCCTGGCGGTGGCGGCAAATACCTCTTATGCGGATTTCCCGCGTCTGGCGGCGCTCCATGCCAAAGACGGATTTTTGCCGCGTCAGTTTACGAGCCAAGGCGATCGTCTGGTCTTTTCCAACGGCATCATCATTCTGAGCGTGGCTGCCTCAATTCTCGTGGTGATGTTTCATGCGCGGGAAGATCATTTGCTCGATCTCTACGCATTGGGAGTTTTCATCGGCTTCACTATCAGCCAAACCGGCATGGTGGTTCATTGGAATAAGGAAAAAGGGGACCACTGGCAATTCAAGGCTGCGGTGAATGGGCTCGGCGCCCTCACGACTTTCTCGGTGATGATCGTCATCATCGCCACCAAATTCTTGCATGGTGTTTGGGTGGTCGTGCTTTTGGTACCGGCCCTGGTGTT
>JAYVXV010000056.1:0-2503 GCA_043784905.1 Holophagaceae bacterium
TCACCTTCCAGCCTGCCGTGAATGATCTTCGGAACCCCAGTGGTTATGAGGTGACGGTCTACTGGGTTCGGAGAATCGGCGAAGCCTATGCGGTCCAGACCATCCGCATGGGGCACCAAGGTGGTATCGGGGCCAATCAGACCTTGAACCTGCCCAGTTTCCGGGCCATGATGCCCAAGAGTATTAACACCTTCAATACCAATCTTTCCGGAAGCCAAGCCTTTGCCATCAAGGTGCGGAATATCTGGATGAATGGCAACGAAGGTCCCGATAGCAAGGGTTTCGATCTAGGTAAAGAACCCTTCGCAACTCGATATCCGATGGCCTGGGCTGATTGCGTATCCGGTGTCTTTGTGGTCAATTATGGTCCCACACCGCCAATTTACACGCTCATTGCCCATCCGACGGGTAATGCGAAACCTTCGGCCCCCCGACATTCTCACAAACACTAGAAATTTTTGATCACTCAAAGCCCCCGCATTTGCGGGGGCTTTTTTGTGTCGGCATGGTCCGTTAAACGTCTCGCGCTGATTCCCGTAGCCAAGCCAGGCACGACCCGATTCACTCGAATTCTCGAAACCGCCCCTGGTTTGGCCAGGTTTGCCAAAGGAAGAAAGCCATGAACAAGTGCTGGTGGGCATTTGGAGGCAAGGCAGTCATTGTCGCGGAGGCGTGTTGCTCCCGAAAGGTGGCGGGCAGGATAAGACCATGGCCCCAAGCTCCCCGTTCCGGCTGGGCAAAGTGCAGGCCGAGGATCTTCAAGTGAGTGTCCGCGAAGTCGGCATGGTGGACCCCATGGGCCATTTAACGGCCTGGGCCGTGGCGCTTAGGTTGTCGCTGGTCTTCGGTCTTTATCCAGCTTTGCACGCATCTCGCTTGAGCCACTTGAGCCCCTTGAGCCCCTTGAGCCCCTTGAGCCCTATGGAGGCCATGCGTTGAGAAGGCCGTTGGGCGGCAAAAATCCTCGGATGAGCGGGCGGATCCTGCTTCGGCCCATCGAAAAAAAAATCGGCCACCCTTTTCTTGCATCATCATTTTAGGTTTTCCCCACGTACCGTTTCTTCTGGAGGTCCCATGACCCGACGCCTTTTCCATCTCATCGCCCTGCCCCTCCTCGCGGCAGCGCCCCTCCTGGCCCATGGCCCCCAAGCCGTCCCAACCCTTAATGCCGACCAGGTCATCGCCAAGAACGTGGAAGCCAAGGGCGGCATGGCGAAACTCAAAGCCATTAAATCCATCCGCTTCATCGGCAAGGCCGCCTTCGGCCCCGTGGAGGCACCCTTCGTGATTGAGCAAAAGCGTCCCGGAAGTTTCTATCAGGATGTCACCGTCCAGAACATGCACCTGATCGAGTCCTATGACGGTAAGACCGGCTGGACTATCAATCCCTTCGCGGGCTATGGCGGCAAAAAGGATCCCGAGTTGATGGACGCCGACGGCCTCAAGAATGCCGAGCAGCAGGCCGATCTGGATGGTCCCCTTGTGAACTACACAGACAAGGGCCACAAGGTGGAATACCTGGGCAAGGAAGACGTAGAAGGAAGCTCCTGCCACAAGCTCCAAGTGACTTTGAAGAATGGCACCGTGCAGACCCTTTTCCTGGATGCGGATTCCTTTTTGGAAGTGAAGCAGACCAGCAAGAGCATGGTTCGGGGCACCGAGGTTGAAACCGAAACCACCCTCGGCGACTACAAAGAAGAAGGCGGCGTGATGATGCCCCATTCGATGGAGATGGGCGCCAAGGGGAGCCCCCAGAAGCAAAAACTAACCATCGAGAAGGTGGATATCAATCCCGCCATTGAAGACGGGAAATTCAAGATGCCCGAGAAAAAAGCCGAGCCTGCACCAGAGAAAAAGACTGAGCCAGCCAAGACCGCCGTCCCGGAAAAGAAGGGCTGAATCAAGACCCATGAACCCGGATTTTGCAGTTGCCATTGTTCTAGGCCGCTTCAGGCCTCGGGCATCAGGCCTCGTTGTTGTGGGTCGCTTCGCATACAGGTGTGCGAGATGGCTTTTCCAAAATCAACAACGAAGCCTGAAGTCTGAGGCCCGATGCCTTCTCGCCTTGAGTCCAACAGCAAAATCCGGGATGAACTAGATCCTGTTTTACCGGAGGAACCGATGACCCAACTATCGAGAATCACGCTTTGCCTTTCCTTTGGAATGGTGGCGTTGGCCGCTCAGGATGCCAAACCAGAGCCCGTGAAAATCGAGTCCGAAACCATCTCTGGCATCGGCATCCGCAACATCGGTCCGGCGGTCATGGCCGGCCGTGTCTCTGTCATGGACGGCATTCATGAAAAAGGTCGCCTGACACTTTACGTAGGCGCGGGCAGCGGTGGCGTCTGGAAATCCGTCAATGGCGGCACGACCTTTAAACCGGTCTTCGACAAGCACAACCAAAGCATCGGCGCCATCCGCATTGATCCCAAGAACCCACAAACGGTTTGGGTCGGTACCGGCGAATCCTGGGTCCGCAACAGCGTTTCGCTCGGCGATGGCC
>JAYVXV010000057.1:0-2499 GCA_043784905.1 Holophagaceae bacterium
GGAACCTTTACCGCGACCGGTCCCATGACGTGGCCCCGCAGCGACCACGCCGCGATCCTCCTGCCCACCGGGCAGGTGCTGGTGGTGGGAGGATGGACCCACACCACCTACAATGCGGATGGGTCCTACGTCACCGACTACCCGTTCGAGACGGAGATGTTCGATCCCGATGCGGGAACGTTCTCCGTCATGGACAATCTCGGCTATGGCCTGAGTGGGCCAAAACTGGCGCCAAAGCCCGATGGGGGTGTGTTCGTTGCCGGAATGCCGATCCCGCCCAGCGCGACGGCGCCAACCGTGGCCTCAGCGATGACAGCCCCAAGATCGAGTTCTGTTCAATCCAGGCTCGCCCCTACAACAGCGGGGGGCACAGTGCCAGGGGCTTTATGGGCAATTTTTGAGGCGATGGTGCCCAGGGATTTAGCCCTTAGTTTGTCAGTCAACCAGGGCGTACTCAGGTACCTGAAGATGTACCGCGTGAACCAGGCCCTTGATCCGAACATCATTGATCCGAACACCCCTGATGGGATGCCCTCCCCCATCATCTGGAAACCGGATGTTCCCCTCATCGCAACGCGCAAGACGCGGATCAAAGGAACAGTAATCTTCCAGAGAAAGGTCAAGGGAACCATCCATTTTGAACTTCGATTCGTGGACGACGCTGGGGTTTCGGTGGAAGCTGCCATCCCTGTGGATGTGGAGGCGGGGAATAGCTCCGGCGGTTCCAAGGTCAGCTTCCAGAAGGATCTTGAGCCCGGCCAGATTCCTGCGGGATCGCATCTCCAGGTTTACGTATTGCAAGGATCGGGGGGACTGCTATTGGATGCCGGGTTCAAGACGATTCCCAAATTCCAAAGCGCACGGCCCGTGATTATTTTCCTGTATCCCGTGAGATTCCTTGATGCCACAGGAACCCCGGTAGTGTTTGATTTTGCCTCTGCGGTTCAGGACCTGAAGCGAGATTTGCTGCGTTACTTCCCGCTTTCCGAAGGGGGTATTTTTGTCATTCCCAGGCCCTGGGACGCTGATGTGACTCCCCCCACGTGGGATGGGCGAAGTGTCGCATCGGGTGGGGACGGTCCCATGCTAGATCGCGACCCTTGGACAAAGTTTGTGCGCCGATTTACGGATCAAGTTTGGGCTAAGAACTACGTTACGCTCGACGTCACCGATCCTCCTGATTTCCACATGGCTTTGTTCCCACCAGTCCCTGGAATAACCAGCCCTAATCCGGTGAGTGAGCTAGGCGTCAATGGAATCACAAGAGCCATCGGGCAACACTTCGCGTTGGCCCATAGCCAAGTTTTCAGCAATACCCAGACCCAATTTTTTGCAGTCCATGAACTGGGCCATGCCTTCGGCCAGCAGCATTCCCCGAGCCCGGGCATGAAGCTAGAGGAAACGGATCAAAATTGGCCGAGCACCCTGGTCCCGGCCACGGGCGCTGCCTACCTGAATGCCATGCTCGGCGTCGAGGGATGGGAGGCGTTGCTCGATCATGTCCATGTGCCCGCAGCGGACCATACTCCAAACAGAACCGCCTCGGACCGCGCGCTCCAGACCGAGCGGGATTTCATGTGTCATCCCAGCGGCAATCCCAGCGGGACTGCGACTGGGCAGCAGAAACCCAACCGCTACTGGGTGTCGGATTACACCTTCAAGTGCTTGTTCCGCCCACTTCCATGACCGTTCTTTCAGGAGGTTTCCGATGATTCCCTGCCTTGGAATCTTGTTGCTATTCTCTCAGGTTCCTGAACGGCCCAAGGTGAGCCGGGAGGAGGAATCTGTGCTAAGAGAAAAAAACCATGGAATCCCGCCGAATCGGGTCCCAATGAAGCAGGATAGCGCGGCTCCCGTTGAGATTAAGGTTTCGATTCTTACGAACCCACCCATGCTTGAACGTTTTTCTGCGTTTTCCTACCGCGGAGGCGACAAGCTCGGCATGGACCCCGAGCAATACCTTATTGAGCTGTTGCCCGTGAACCCTTCGCTGCCCAATATCCGTGTGAAGGCCCAGAGACCCATTACCCAATCAAGTGAGGATGGTCGCCCGGGACCCTTTCCCGAGCTCATGGGTGACTTGCCACCCAACCTACCCCCATGCCGCGGATTCAAGGTATACGATCCCAAAGGGGTTTTTATCGGTCAACGGATCCTAGAGGTGGACAAGGACTTGCCGCCGATTCTGGTCGAGGTGGCAGAGGACGGATGGATAAGGGTCACGGGTCGCGAGACGATTTCGGAGCTAAACCTGCGTGTCAGCCTTGATGATGGACTCACGTGGACCCAATACGGCAATCCCGGGGGTGTGTTCCAAGACTACTTTCAGGGGTCCTTCTCCGCTCTTAAGAAACCACCCCTCCTGGAATTCCTGGTCATCAAAGATCTCCGCTTTGAAAGGCGGAGAATCCGGTTGGATGGTATCAAGGCGGCCGTGGTTTCAACCAGTGGTGTGAAGCGATTGGAGTAGGTGTCCTTCATCCCAGCGCGGCGAGGACG
>JAYVXV010000058.1:0-2494 GCA_043784905.1 Holophagaceae bacterium
ATCTTGCACACATGCATGCGATAGCGACCCACGACAACGAGGCCTGATGTCCGAGGCCTGAAGCGGCCTGGAACAATGACAACTGCAAAATCCGGGTTCAAGGAATCAGTACCAAGATGCATCGGCTCCAAAGCTGCTCGGGTCAACCCAAAGCCCCATGTATTTACAACTGGGTGACCCATTCGCCCTATTGCCACCTGGATGTCATGGAATTCAGAGAAAATCCGTCGCAGCCCGACACCTCTCAAACCCCGCCTTCAGATCAGTCGGTGTCCGAATTTCGGGCCAAGGACCGCTAGACTGAAACTCGGAGTTGTTATGTCTAAAATCGTCCGCATCGCCAATGGCCAGGGGTTCTGGGGGGATAGCATTGACGCCCCCGTGCGCCTGATCGAGTACGGAAAAATTGACTACCTGACCCTGGATTACCTGGCGGAAGTAACCCTTTCCATCATGCAAAAACAGAAACGCAAGAACCCGCACCTGGGCTACGCCACAGACTTCGTGGATCTCATGGCCCGCACCTTGCCGATGATCAAAGCGAAGGGCATCCGCGTCATCGCCAACGGTGGCGGCGTGAATCCCGAAGCCTGTCGTACCGCGATTCTGGAAGTGGCGAAGCAATTGGGTGTCACCGGCCTCAAGATCGCCACGGTGACCGGCGACGATGTGCTGAATCGCCTCGATGAATTTAAAGCGAAGGGGCTAAAGCTCGCGAACATGGATACCGGCGAAGGCCTTTTCGAGGCTGAGCGCGACATCATCAGCGCCAATGTCTATTTGCAGACTCAGGCCATGGTGGACGCGCTCGCCACCGGCGCAGACATCGTGCTGACAGGCCGCTGCACGGATCCAGGCCTTACACTTGCACCGCTCATCCATGAATTTGGCTGGGCGGCGGACGACTGGGATCGCCTGGCTGCGGGCACCATCGCGGGACACATTCTGGAGTGCGGAGCCCAGGCCACCGGCGGCAATTTCACGCGATGGTGGGAGGTACCGGATCTCTGGAACGTGGGCTATCCCATCGCCGAAGTTTCCGAAGATGGCACCTTCATCGTCACCAAGCCCGAGGGCAGCGGTGGCATGGTCACCGTAGACACCGTGAGCGAGCAGCTGGTCTACGAGATGGGCGATCCCAAGGCCTACATCACGCCCGATGTCGTTGCGGATTTCACCTCCATCCAATTGCGGCAGGAGGGGCCCGATCGCGTGGCAGTGACCAACATCAAAGGATCTCCTCGCACCCCTTTTCTGAAAGTGAGCGGGGCCTATCTGAAAGGCTACAAGGCCACCGGGCAGCTCACGCTAAGCGGCCCGCGCGCCCTCGAAAAAGCCCAACTCTGCGCCGACATCGTGTGGAAGCGCCTGGCGGCTGCGGGCTGCGTGTACGAGCACACGGACGCCGAATTCCTGGGCAGCTCTACGGTCCACAAGGGCATCGCCTTTGAGCCCAGTGAGCCGGCTGAAATCGTTCTGCGGCTCAGCGTGAAAGACAGCGACAAGAAAAAGGTGGAGCGATTTGGCCGCGAACTGGCGCCCTTGGTCACCGCAGGGCCGGCGGGCGTCACAGGTTTTGCCGGAGGCCGTCCCAAAGCCGCCGAAATCGTGGCCTATTGGCCCGCGCTGATTCCTCGCGAAGAAATCACCTGGAAGGTGAGCGCGGAAGAGATTTAGGCGCCTTTCCTGCCGCTGGCAGGCAGGGTTATTTCGTGGACGACCGTTTAGGTTGCTCGCCGCTGCTGCCTCGGTCCTCCATCACTTTTACCTGGCAGTCGGGACAGATGCCGTGGGTGAAACTGGCGTGCGTTCGGGCTTCGATGTAGGTCTCCAGTTGGCTCCAGTACCCCTGGTCATCACGTACCTTGTGGCACCAGGCGCAGACGGGCAGCAGGCCCTTCAATTTCCCGACTTCTTCCACCGCTAGGCTGAGTTCCAGGTTCAATGCCTTTTCTCGCACCAGGCCAGACCGGAGCCCGCCCACGGCCATCGCCACCGCCACGTAGACCAGCGCATGGTTAAGAAACTCCCACCAAGCGTAAAAGAAATTGAGATGAACGTGGCCCGCCAAATGGTCCACCAAGCTCCAAGCCACGGCGTTGAGCAAGGCCAAGGTCAAGGCCCAGCGCCGATTCACGAACCAAGCCGCCCATAACACCGGCAGCACATAAAAGGCCGAGAACTCCAACTCGAGGCCGGTGGCGAAGTCAATCCACCCCACCACCAAGGTGGCAGCCAAGCTCGCGGCCACCGCACCTTTCGGAGACATCGGGTCATCCGTCATCCAGACCTCAGTTCCCGTTTGGATGCATACTCCGGGCCAGTGGTTGAAATTGATTTCAAAAATTCCGCAGCTCAACCAACAGCCACCAAGGGCAATCTCTGAAGATAACGATCAATAATTCGGGTGGAGCATGTCTCGGCAAACCGAAAACATCTTGCGGATTCTGGCGGCTTTGGTCGCCGGTGCGTTACTGCTGCCCCTGATTAGTTA